>JBAPMC010000077.1:0-8688 GCA_049278415.1 Solirubrobacteraceae bacterium | reverse complement strand
CAAGGACTCCTTGACCCGCGACCATCTAGACAGCGCCGCCGACACGTTGAAGCTTCTGCTCGTGCTGGCCGGCGTGCTGATCCTCGGCGGCATCCTTGGGGCCGGCTTCCTGCTGCGTCGAACGATTACGCTGCCGCTCGCACGCCTCGGCTCAGAAGCACGGCGAGTTACAAGCGGTGAGTTCACCAAGCCGCTGGCGATTGCAAGCGGCCCGCGCGAGGTTGCAGAGCTCGGCGCAGAGATCGATGCTATGCGTGAGCGAATCGTCGATGAGCTCGCGACGGTTGAAACCGCCCATGTGCAGCTCGAGGAACAGGCGATCGAGCTGAGGCGCTCAAACGCGGAGCTAGAGCAATTTGCCTACGTCGCTTCTCACGATCTGCAGGAGCCGCTACGCAAGATCGCAAGCTTCTGTCAGGCATTGCAAACCCGCTACCACGGTCAGCTCGATGACCGTGCCGATCAGTACATCGATTTCGCTGTCGACGGCGCCAAGCGGATGCAGATCCTCATCAATGACCTCCTCGCATTCTCACGCGTCGGCCGAAGCGGTCGTGAGCACGAATTGGTCAAGCTGAGCGAGGTTCTCGCCGCGGCGGAGTCCGCTCTTGCCGATACTCTGGAGAGCAGCGGGACGAGTGTGATGGTCGGCGAGCTGCCAACGGTTCGCGGAGATCGGGCACAGCTCACCTCCTTGTTTCAAAACCTGATTTCCAACGCCCTGAAGTTCCGCGGCGCCGAGCAGCCCACAGTGCGTATCGCGGCGCTCAGCCAGGGCGATGAATGGCAGTTGAGTTGCTCCGACAACGGTATTGGCATCGACCAGGAGTACGCAGAGAGGATCTTCCTGATCTTCCAGCGTTTGCACTCCAGAGAGAGCTATGAGGGCAGCGGCATTGGGCTGGCGCTGTGCCGAAAGATCGTCGAGTATCACGGTGGTCACATCTGGCTCGACACCGACTACTCCGAAGGAGCTTGCTTTCGCTTTACCCTACCGATGGCCAAGGAGACTATGCAATGAACGCCAACCTCATCTCAGTCCTGCTCGTCGAGGATGACCCAGGGGATGTGCTGCTCATTCGCGAGGCATTTGCCGATCACAAGGTCGGCAACGTGCTCTCCACAGTCAGCGATGGCGTTGAGGCGATGAAGTTCATTCGCGGCGAAGGCGAGTATGCCGGAGTCGAACGCCCCGATCTCGTGTTGCTTGATCTCAATCTGCCGCGCAAGAGCGGCGCCGAGGTCCTCGCCGAGATCAAGAGCGACCCTGAGCTATCAACGATTCCGGTCATTGTGCTCACGACCTCAGAAGCGGAAGAGGACGTGCTGAGCTCCTACAAGATGCACGCCAACGCCTATGTAACCAAGCCTGTGGACTTCGAGCGCTTCAGGGACATTGTCCATCAGATCGACGATTTCTTCATCGGCATCGTAAAGCTGCCACCGCGACGCCAGCAGAGCTAGGCGGGCTCGAGCGGTGGGTCTCTCGCGGCGTGTCCTACGCACGATCGCTTCCGCCCAAGGGGTAACCCCTGTGCCGTACCAAACCGGGCTAAGCAGTTGCTGTCTCGACCACGAGCTCAGGTGTGTCCTCGTGGCGCAGGTCGCTGTCACGCACCAGCAGTAGCGCAAACACTGCGCCCACAAGCGCCAGGCCGCTGCCGACGAGCAGAATGACCGAGAAACCGTGGGTGAAGCCCTCGCGCGCAGCGTTGATGATCGGTGCGGGCGCGCCGGAAGGGAGACTGCCGGAGGAGACCGCCTCCGCGAGACCACGAGCCCGATTGCCACTCACTCCCGGTAGGAGATCCTGTATCCGCTGCTGCGATAGAGCGAGAAACAGGGCGCCGAGCCCCGCCGTACCTGAGGCAATTGCGACCTGGCGGAAAGTGTCGTTGATACCCGACGCAACGCCGCTCATCCGCTCGGGCACTGTCGACAGCGCAACATTCGCGAGCACGGGGTTGACAAGACCGACGCCGAGACCGCCAACGATGAAGCCGGGGAGCAAAATAGTCCACGAGTCGTCCGCTTTAGCGCCGCTCATCAGGGCGAGGCCCACCCCAGTGATCGCAAGTCCAGCCGCGAGCAGCACGCGCGGAGAGACCTTTCCCTCGAGCGACGCGGTTGCACCCGCGACAAAGAACGAGCCCACGGTGAATGGCAGGTAGCGAAGACCAGCTTGCAGCGGCGAGAGGTGCTCGATCTCCTGCATGTAGAGCGTGATGTAGAGGAATAGCGCGAACATCGATCCGCTGAGGGCGAACGCGGTAATCTGCGCCCCGGTAAAAGCGTGGCTACGGAAGAGGTTCAGAGGGAGCATTGGCTGCACGACGCGCAACTCGATGGCAACAAACGCTATGAACAGCACGATCGACGTGGCGATTAGAGCGAGTATCACGCCAGATGTCCAGCCGTCGTCGTTTCCTCGCAGCAGCGCGAGCACGAGCAGCGCGTTCGCAGCGGAGAACGTGACGGTGCCGCCCCAGTCCACGCCACGGGCCGTCTCATCGCGCGATTCCGCGACCTTCAGCACCGTCACAGCAATCGCGGCGATACCCACCGGGATGTTCAAAAAGAAGATCGACTGCCAGCCAATGGCTTGGGTCAATGCACCACCAACAAGCGGGCCGAGCGCCACGGCAACGCCAATCGTCGCTCCGTAGATCGCGGTGGCGGTTGCCCGCTCAGCGCCTCGCCACTCCTGGGCGAGCAGTGCCAGCGACACCGCGAACATCGCGGCGCCGCCAACACCCTGGAGAGCACGCGCGAGGTTCAAGACCGTTGGTGATCCAGCCAGCCCACAGAGCAGCGAGGCTACGGTGAAGATCGCAACGCCAATGATGAACACACGCTTGCGCCCGAGCCGGTCGGCGAGTGATCCCGATGTGAGCACGAACGCAGCAAGCGTCAGCGCGTAGGCGTCGATGACCCACTGGAGGTCGGTAAAGGACGAATGGAGATCCTTGCGGATGCTCGGCAAAGCGGTGTTGACGACCGTGATGTCGAGGAGCAACATGAACGTCGCCACGCAGACAGCTATCAGCGTCCACCACTTGCGTTCCATCTTGCAGTCCTTCCCGAGAGGAGAGTAAAATCGTAAGGTAGCCTTGTAGTCAGGTCACCTTACCAAGCATGGGGAACTAGGCGTTATCGAATATGTCCGCCGTTGCCACCGATCAACATCTCGTTGCGCTTCTGGAGTCCGTCAAGGAGGACCTGCTCGAGGAGATGTACCGCCGTGTCACCGCCGCTGGCTACCCTGGCCTGCGCCCATCGCACGGCTGCGTATTCCGCTATCTCGACGTCGATGGCTCCAGACTATCCGAGCTGGCCGAGAGGTCCGGGATGACAAAGCAGGCGTTTGGCGAGCACGTCGGTAATGTCGAAGCCCTTGGCTACATAGTGCGGATGCCGGACCCCAGGGATGGCCGCGCGAAGCTTGTCGTGCCGACGCCGCGGGGTCGCGAGGCATTGATTCTAGGCCGCCAGGTCTTCGCCGACCTCGAGCGCGAGTGGGCAGAGGCGATTGGCCTCGAGCGAGTCGCCGGGCTGCGCGAGACGCTGCAGGAGATCCACGCACTCCAGGCCGCGCGCGCAGCACTTGTGGCCTAAGTCCTCAGCACCGGGCTCCAGCGCTCAGGGTCGCGCTCTGCCTGCTCCCGCGCCCAACGGAAGTGGTGGACGGCGGAGCGACGCAGGGGCTCCCCGAGCAGCAAGCCCAAAAGGGCCCACTTTCGAGCATGCTGCGGAGTCTCGAGAGCGACGGCCAGCAGGCCCGCGAGTGTCCACAGGTGGAGCACCCTGTTGTAGGGACCGAGCTGCTCAGGCGTCATACCCTCCGCTTCAATCAGATAAGGAATGCCGTGACGGCGCTCCCACGGCCACTCGAGGAAGTGAACGATGCCACCCGCCAGCCCAGCCGCGTTGTTCAAGGCAATCCACTTCTCGATTTGCTCGCCCTCAGCCATCCAGCCTGCGAGCGCCCAGGCAGGTAGGCCCCCGGCCCACATCGCGACCGCACCGCGCCTGCCTATGAGCGGCTCGAAGACCAGACCGACACCCGCGCGAACCTCGAAAGCGTGATGGGCTGCGGTGCCGAGCGCTGTAAGGACAGTGAAGGGTCGGCGCGGACGCAAGGTCACTGTGTCATCCAAGTAGCGTCATCGAGCCGTGGCGGGTTACCTAGCTCCTTGGGGATCTTGAGCATCTGTGCGGCCACCTCATCCATGCGCATCGCTGTGAGAGTCCCTTTTGCGGTGAGGCGCACAGTCTCGCCGAGCACAGAGTCGAGTGCTTCCCAACCAGGATCACCGGTGAAAGCAACAGAGAAAGGATGAAAGAGCAGCGTCAAATGCCCTTCTTGCTCTGAGTGACGCTTGAGCGCGACGATCATCTCCTCTCGCATCTCCTCGGGTGTGTGGGGATCCGGCCCATCACCGTAGCGTTCACGCAGACCTGCGAACTGGGGCAGATAGGAGTAGGCATCCACCAGCGGCCAACGGAACGGCAGCACCGCCAGACCGCCCTGCAGGCCCTCTCGCTCGCCCGCGGGGGAGACGTAGCTGTAGCCATGTTCGCCAAGCAGCCGAAGCGTGCGTTTGGTAATGCCCCCGCCGGGCGGGCGAAAACCGCTCGGCTCAATTCCGATCGAGCGCATCGCTTCCGTGGCACGCCCGAGCAGCGCGAGCTCGGACTTGGCGTCAAGCGCCGCCCATTCCTCGTGGCGCCACGCGTGAACAGCAACCTCATGACCGGCGCCCACGATCGTTTGCAACGCCTGCGGGTACATCTCAGCATTCAGACCCTCCACGAAGAACGTCGCCTTCACCTTCCGAGCTCCAAGGAGGTCGAGCAATCTCGGAAGCACTTCCACGACACTGAAGTGCTGCCCTTCTGGCACCTCCGCCGGCCACATGCCTAGCTCTAGCTGGGCAGCCTCTCCGAGATTGTCGAACGTCACCGACACGACTGACTCAGGCACGCTGGGATGATAGTTCAAGGCTGATGGCGAGTAGGCTCACCACTGTGCGGCTCGACATCCCGACCAAGGGCTAAAGCGATGCGTCTCGTGAGCTTCCACACCGAAGACGGGCCCGCCGCCGCAGTTCAGCTCGGCGAGAACCTGATCCCAGCCTCCGCCCTGGACGCGCCCTCCTTAACCGTGCGCGGTCTCTTGGCGGCACTTGATGATGAAGGGTTGCGCGATCTACAAAGACGCGCCGAGCAGGCGGACGAGCACATCTCGCTCGCTGACGTAACCCTGCACGCCCCGGTCACCGACCCACAGAAGATCATCTGCCTCGGTCTGAACTACCGCGACCACGCCGAAGAGACCAGCCAGGACATCCCAACCGCTCCCATGTGGTTCGCAAAGTTCGCCAACTCACTGATTGGCAGTGGCCAGGACATAATGCTTCCAGCTGCCCACCCCGAATATGTTGACTACGAGGCTGAGCTCGCACTTGTCATAGGACGGCCCACAAGAAACGTCAATGCCCAGGAAGCGCTCTCCCACATAGCCGGAGCGATGCCCTTCAACGATGTAAGCGCCCGCGACCTACAAGTCCAGAACCCCCTATGGACGAGCGGGAAGGCAATCGACACATTCGCACCCTGTGGTCCCTCCCTAGTCACACTCGAGGAGATCGAGAACCTAGAAGAGCTCGGACTGCGCACCAGAATCAACGGCGAGCTGCTGCAACAAGGAGCGACCGCCAACCTAATCTTCGGCCCAGCCGAGATAGTGGCATGGCTCTCGCGCACAATGACCCTGCTGCCCGGCGACATCATCGCGACGGGCACCCCAGCAGGCGTCGGCGCAGCGCAAGGACGTTTCCTGCGCGATGGGGACACGGTCGAGGTCGAAATCGACGGACTCGGGTCGGTGCGAAACAGGGTACGCACGTGGTAAGCACGCTCGAAGTCCTTGCAGTACGCGTCCACCCTCGGCCTACTCGGCCTCCACTCCTGAGCACCACCAAGAGCACGAAGTTCATTGGAGGGTTTTGTCAAGTATGCGGCCGCTGAGGACAGAGTGAGGGCGCTCGGCGAGGATATCTGAGCCGGGCTGTGCGTACTCGTCGCGGCGCTTTATAAGCAGCCATTGCGCCTTAGCGCCCGGTCGGGTTCGTTGGAGAGCGAAGCCGCCAACTAGCTTCTCCCCATGGAGTACGAAAACGGCGTGACCGCGAGTAAGCGCCTGCGGCCACGCAACGCGTCCGCCCTGCTCGTAGGTGCCGCGATCCCAGACAATCACTCGACTTGCTCCAAGCGTCCCCTCGAACGTGTTGTGCTCAGTGGCGTGGTCGGCAACCTCGATGGCAAGGCGCTTGACTGCTGGATCAAGCGAAGGTCCCTTGGGGATCGCCCAGGAGCGCATGACCCCCTCTACCTCCAAGCGCAAGTCGAAATGGTGCGCGGTAGCAGCATGCTCCTGAACCACGAAGACCCCGGCGCTAACACCTCGAATCATGAACTGCTCGTGACCCTCAACCGCCACCCTGTCGATCGCCACTTCGGAGACTCGCGCCAGTGACGGACCATCATGCAGAAATGCCACAAGCTCCTCGACCGCCCGATCAGGGCCCTCGGCGTGAACCTGCACGGTGCAATCGTCCCCATTGCGCACCCAGCCCATCACCCTGAGCTCTCGGGCCCGTATGACAGTCGCATCGCGAAACCCGACACCCTGCACTTCGCCGCGCACGACGGCGCGAATCGCCGCGCTCGCAGTACTGCTCCCGCGATCAGCCACAGTGCCTCCGATGAAAACCGTGCACCGAGCGCATCGCCAACCCAGCCGTGCGCCAATCGAACATGAACCAGTCGCATGGCACACGCGTCGAACGCTCCCAACACCGCCCTGGCAAGGTGCAAGCGAGCGCGCTGGCAGGGGTCTTCCAATCCATCACCAACGAGACCACTTCCGATTGACGAGGACCACGACGTTGCGCTTCAGGAGTCTGTCGGTCGCGGAGATGTCTGTCTCTCCTATCGGTTGGTTGAGGGCATGTGTCTGTCGAGCTCAGCTTGCCAGCCCGCGCGGGCGTGCCCGACGCCCGAGGGATCATCCAGCAGCTGCTGCTGCCAGTTGGCGGCCATACCGAGCGCGTTTAGCCGGAACGCCATCGCCGCCGGGTCGACATCTGGCTGCAGCTCGCCCGTGGATATCGCGGCGTCGATGTTGGCGCTTAGCACAGTGATCCATTCGCGCATGACCGCGGCGACCGCGTCGCGGACCGGGCCCGGGCGACCATCCATCTCCGTTGAGGCCGCGCAGAGGAAGCAGCCGCCCGCGAACACGTCGGATACGAAGTACTCACACCAAGCCTCCCCGATTGCAACCAACCTAGCGAGGCCCTCTTCGCTTGCGAGCGCCGGCACGATCACCTGGTCGATGAGTATCCTGCGCGCAGCTGCAAGGGTTGCCAGCTGCAGCTCGTCCTTGGACCCAAAGAGTGCGAATACGCTGCTCTTGGGCACCCCGAGCTCCGTGGCGAGCCCACCGATTGTGAGGCCTTCAAGACCGTCCCGGGAGGCCATCTGCACCGAGTGCTCGAGCACTGCCGCGCGGCTGCGCATGCCTTTGATGCGGCGGCCGTCAGTGGATGTCTGCGCAGGCTCGATCTTGACGAGCGGCTCCCGGCTTTCCCCTGTCATCGGTGCTCCATGAAGCCGAGACTGATGAGCTTGATGAATCGTCGCATGAACTCATCCTAGAATATATACGTACGGTCGTCTATATTTTATTGAGTTGGTGTCAGCGACCGTCTTGAAGTGGGTGGACGATCTCCTGACGCCTGATCGACCTATGGACGGGTTGGCGACAACCCAAGGCGGACGCAGCCCGACCCATCCGATCGACCCGTTCAATGAGAAAGGAGCTTTGGGGATGGCCAAACGGAACACGAACGAGGATGATCCGCTCGAAGACTTCGATCCCCGCGTGGTCACTCTCGACGGTGCTACGAAGGTGGTACGCGTAGCCGGCGCCGGACCGGCGGTGATCGTCATGACAGAGATGCCGGGCATCAGCCCACATGTCGCTCGCTTCAGTCGCTGGGTCAGGGACGCAGGATTCACGGTGTACATGCCCTCGCTGTTCGGCCGCGACGGTGCGGCGCCGGGCGTCGAGGAGGGCACCGCCACCTTCCAGCGGGCCTGCGTCAGTGCGGAGTTCCGTGCCTTCGCCGCAAACGAGTCGAGCCCGGTGACCGTGTGGCTGCGGTCGCTGGCGAGACTGGCCCACGATGAGTGCGGCGGTCCGGGCGTCGGCGCGATCGGGATGTGCTTTACAGGCAACTTCGCGCTCACAATGATGCTCGAGCCCTCAATGCTCGCACCCGTCCTGTCCCAACCGACGCTCCCGCTCAACGACCCTGCCGGGATGCATATCGCTCCTGAGGAGCTCCTCGAGGTTCGAGAACGCCTAGAGCGAGACGACCTCACCGTCATGGCCTACCGCTTCAAGGGGGATCGATTCTGCAAGGCTCAGAGGTTCGCAGCCTACTCGGAGGCGCTCGGCGACCGCTTCATTGCACGAGTGCTACCCGACAGCGCCGCCAACCCCGACCCTCCGCCGTTTTTTAAACATGTGGTTGCAAGCCCACACAGCGTGGTGACAGCCCACCTGATTGACGAAGCTGGCCAGCCAACGATCGCCGCCCGCGACGAGATCCTGTCGTT
>JBAPMC010000076.1:0-8175 GCA_049278415.1 Solirubrobacteraceae bacterium | reverse complement strand
GATTACTCATCGATTTCTCCGCGAGAGACTCGTCGAGCTGCCTGACATTATAAGGGTCGATCCGGTGCTCGGATCGACCCTTGCCTCCTACCGCTCCTTAGCCATAGAGCCCCATCATCGACCTGATCTATGTTCGCCAGCTATGACCTTGTCTAACCTCTAGGAGGTAGGACGCCACTGCCTTCCAAAGGCTAAGGTCGTGCGTCGCACAAGTGCCAAGTCGCGTTCAGCGTGAGCAAGCCGGAGGCGGCACCGCGAGTTGACGACAGATCTTGCGAGCCAATCCGTAGTCAATCTATCGATGACGCGGAATAACCGAGCGCTCGGCCCTAGGACCAACCCACCGAGCATGGCTTCCGCCCTCGTCTACTTGGCGACAGCCTTGAGTCCTGAGATGACGCTCCAGATCGCGTCGCTTCATGCAGCGATCGTCAGATCAAGTTGTTCAGGCACAGATCAAACGATACCGCCCAGAGGCGGCAAAGAGGTGGACGGAGAGGGAGGGATTCGAACCCTCGAACGAGGTCAACCCCCGTTACGCGATTTCCAGTCGCGCCCATTCAACCGCTCTGGCACCTCTCCATAGCTCGCGATGCTTGCGGCAACCCTGAAGGCTACGACACGACGGGCATCGCCGTTGGTAGGCTCCTCCCAAGCAAAGCTCGCCAGGCCTGCGAGCTCGTCCCACGAACTGATCCGGAGACCATCGATGCTTCTCGCCACTAGCGCAGCCGTCAGCAAGGACATCGGCCTGCTAGCCACGTTCCTCGGCATAGGGCTGATTGTGAACGTGATTGTTGTGTTCATGGCGGTCCTGATTCGCGGCGAGCGCCAGCAGAACCAGCAGCGTCGTTAGAGCCCGCATCACCTCCGCACACCGGCGCCTCGAGCCGAGCGCCGGCGGCCAAGCTTCTCTACAGCTCGAGATTGAGCGCCAATAGACTCAAATCACGTATACGGGCGTGCCAACCGGCGTGCGCGAGTAGAGCGCAATCACGTCGGGGATACGCATGCGCACGCATCCATGCGAAGCGTCGTGCCCGATCGAGCTGTACTCGCTCGGGGCAATCCCGTGGATGCCAGCTCCGCCGTTGAAAGCCATGAAGCGTGCCTTCAGAGGATCTTCTGGCCCTGGCGGGATGGTCTTGCCTGCAAGCTTTCCTGCCCATGCGGAGTGCGGCACATACCAAGGCGGATTGGTTTGCTTCCATTGCACGTGGTAGAGCCCCGGGGTGGTTTCAAGGCCCTGCATACCCACCGCAATCTGATAGGTGCTTGCTAGCTTAAGGTGCTGATAGAAGAGCAGTTCGAATTTCGCCCGGTTGACAACGATGTAGGCCGGATATTGGGCAGCCAGCTCACTTGTGGTTACCGCCGGCTTGACCGTATGCACGGGGACTGTGATGGTGCGCTTGGCGAATGGTCCTCTGAGGGCTCTACCAACACGCGCTCGAAGCAGCTTTTCTTCCACCGCGAAGCCGGTTCGATCGGCGACTTGCGTGAGTCCGCCAGAACCCGGTTCAACCGTTGCATCCTGGGGCGCCTTGTCAAGCGCCGCCCCCACCTGTGCTGCGAAGCGGCCAAGCGCCCGGTGCGAGTAGCTCACGTGCAGCGACACATCCCTGTTCACGCTTCCCCCGGAGAGCCCACGCCAGGTGCGCGAGAAGATCGAGCCGGTCCTGCTCGCATTCACCGCTTCAGCAACTGTTCCGTGCACATCAACGGTGACCCCAGCCTGGCGCGGCGTGAGTTGCCAGCTCCTGCCCTGCGCGTTGACTGCCACCGGGCGTTCCATCGACGCAACCACGGTTCGCTCCAGCCGGGCTGTAGCGGCAGAGCTGCTTAGACCGCCAACATCGATCCCCTCGATCCGAACACCCTTGGCGATCTGATCGCTCCGCGCATGGTCATAGGCGTAGGCGCCGACGGCGAGCAACAACATCAGGCCTAGAAGGCCCGCTAGGAGGATCAGCGGGTTGCGTAGTCTGGCTCTGCTCATCGCGTTGGTGCGCGCAACCCGGGTTCAACCAAGGCGGGTGGCGACGCAACGATTGTAGGCGCGGGCAAACCGCCTTCCGGGTCGTGGGGCCACATGAATGATTTCGTTCACCATCGGCGACAGCTGAGCCCAGGCGAGCGGCCGCTCGCGTAACCTCTGCGCTCATGCGTGCAGTACAGATCAGCGATATCTCCGGTCCGAGCGGCATCGGCGTGATTGACGCCCCGGCGCCCGAGCTGAGCCACATGCTCACCCCAGGCGAAGGCGTTCTGATCGACGTGGCTGCCGCGGGAGTGTCGTTCCCGGACGTGCTTCAAACGCGCGGGCTCTACCAGCTCAAACCCGACCTTCCGTTCATTCCCGGCGCGGAGGTGGCTGGCACGGTCGCTCAGGCGCCTGCTGGCAGCAACCTGCAGGTTGGTGACCGGGTGATGGCGTTTACCGTGCTGGGAGGGATGGCAGAGCAGGCAGTGGCTCCCACCTACCTGACCTTCGCGCTACCCGAGGCGCTCGACTTCGCTCAGGGCGCTTCGGTGATACTCAATTACCACACGGTGTACTTCGCCTTGAAGTTACGCGGGCATGTGCAGGAGGGCGAGCGCGTGCTCGTACACGGAGCGGCCGGTGGGGTTGGCACCGCGGCGCTACAGGTGGCTAAGGCACTTGGCGCCTCCACGATCGCGGTGGTGTCCAGCGAGGAGAAGGAGCGTGTGGCGCGTGAGGCGGGCGCCGATGAGGTGGTGCGCTCCGACGGCCCATGGCGCGAGCAGGTGCTCGAGCTCTCAGGCGGCGGCGTGGATGTGGTGCTCGATCCGGTGGGCGGAGAGCGCTTCACCGACAGCCTGCGCTCCCTGCGCGAGGGTGGGCGAGTGCTTGTGGTTGGGTTCACCGAGGGGTCAATCCCCGAGGTGAAGGTGAACCGCCTGCTGCTGCGCAACGTGTCGGTGGTGGGCGCCGGCTGGGGCGCCTACGTGATGGGCAACGTGGAGCGCAACCGCACCAACGGCGAGGCAATCGCGAAGATGATTGCTGACGGGTTCATCCGCCCGATTGTGGGCGGCCACTTCCCCCTGCAGGACGCTGTTGGGGCGTTCCTCCAGATCGACGAGCGCCGGGCCCTGGGAAAGGTAGTGCTCGAGGTCGGCTGAGCCACGTGGGACTTCGCACGAAGGCGGAGGCCATTTGCGCGGAGGGGACTGAGCACGCAGGATGACCGTGCAACCACAATGGTTGAGCCACTCAGGGCGTGACGATTGCGAACATGGGGTCGCCCTCATCGAGCAGCGCAAGCAATTCGCCAAGCTTCGCCCCGTCGCCCTCCACTGCGATAGCCCCGCTCGCAAACAACTCAGCCCCGTCACCTTCCTTGAGCAGCACCGCATCAAATGCAGCACGCGTGAGCGTTACCGTTGCATGAGCATTGGTAGCCAGTTTCCCCTTCACTGCGCTGAGCGCTCCGTTTTCCACCTTCACCGTCCAACGCTCGTTTACGTCAGTGAAATACCACCCGATCGACAGGCTGGTGTGCCAAGCCCGCGGTCCATCCAAGCGTGCGCCCATTGCGTCCCATAGTTGCTCTATCGACAATGCCCGCGCCACGTCTGCGCTTGCCACGCGCCTTCCACCAGCTCCTCGTGGCGGTCCTTCGCGCAGCTCATGGGCGCCAACTAGGTACAGATTGCGCCATACCGCACTCTCCGACTGATAGCCAAGCTGCTCGAGCGCGCTGGCATGCAGCTCACGCGCAGGCGCATACTCGGGATCGGCGAACACAGCATGCGAGCAGACCTCCGCAACCCAGCGATACTCGCCCTGCTCAAACGCGGCGCGTGCGTGTGCAAGCAAGGGCTCCATACCTCCAGCGAGCTGCACATAGCGACGGGCGGCGTCTTCGGGTGGGAGTGGGTCGAGATGCGCGGGGTTACCGTCGAAGAAGCCGAGATAGCGCTGGTAGACCGCACGCACGTTGTGACTCACGGTGCCGTAGTAGCCGCGGCATGACCAGGTGCGAGCGAGGCTCGGCGGCAATGTAACCTCGGCGGCGATCTCGGTGGGGGTGAGTCCGCGGTTGACTAGCCGCAGGGTTTGGTCGTGCAGGTAGCGGTACATGTCGCGGTGGCGCTCCAGGAACTGTACGATCCGCTCGTTTCCCAGCGTGGCCAGTGATGCTGGGCGAACATCACCTCCGTATGAGCGCCGAACAGCTCCACCGCCTCGCCCAAGTACTTAGACCACAGCAACGAGTCGCGCACTGGCGCCCCACGCGGGGTGAGCACATTGTGCATGCAGTGAACCGCGTTCTCCGCTACGCACAAGACCCCCACATCGGGGAAGTGAAAGTTCATCTCCGCGGGCGCCTCGCTATCCGGAACGAGTTGAAACACCACGGGAACGCCATCAATCTCCTCCTCCTGACCGGTAAAGGAGACCTCGTGGGTTGGCGCAATCAACGTTACGCTCCCGCTCGAGGTTGTCTTGCCTATGCCTGCATCCACCTGCCCCCGCGGTTCACGCTTAAGGCCAGGGGCGAACATGTAGCCGGCGCGACGCGCCATAGCGGTGCCGGCGAGCACATTCTCTGAAACGGCGTGCTCGAGAAACCCGGCAGGCGCCCAGACCGGCACTTCTCCTGCGTGCACCGTGTCCTCACTCACCACCCCCTTCACGCCGCCGAAGTGGTCAACGTGGCTGTGGGTGTAGATCACCGCGCTCACCGGCCGCTCCCCACGATGGGAGGGGTAGAGGGCGAGCGCTGCCGCGGCGCACTCCATAGAGATAAGAGGGTCGATCACAATGACGCCAGTACGCCCCTCCACGAGGGTCATATTGGAGAGGTCATAGCCACGCACTTGATAGATGCCGGGCACAACCTCGAATAGTCCATGCCTGCCATTCAGTTGCGCCATTCGCCACAGGCTCGGGTGAACAGTCTCCGGCGGCTCGCCCGGGGAGGCGATGAAGGCGTAGCTCTCCATGTCCCACACGACGCGCCCGTGCTCATCGCGAAGGACAAGACTCGGGACGGTTGCAATCAGCCCGCGTTGGGCGTCCTCGAAGTCCTCACGATCCTCGAAGGGCAGCTCACGCAGCGAGATGGCGTGTAGAGCGCTGGTGTGCGTGCTCGCCGGCCCCGGCTGAGCCGCTCCGCCATAGTCGCTCACAACAGCTCGAGCACGCGCTCGATAGGCCGTGCCAGAAGTGCGCGCTCACCACTCACTACGATCGGTCGCTGCACAAGCTCAGGGTGCTTCACCATCTGTGCAATCAGCTGCTCATCGGGGACTCCGGGCTGGTCGAGCCCCAGCTCCTTCACGAGCGGCTCGCGCATGCGCAACAGCTCCCGCGGACCCACATCGGCCTTGCGCAGCAACTCGCGCAGCTCGCTCTCCTTGATGCCAGTCACGTGATAGTCGACGCTCTCGAAGTCAACGCCCCGCTCGCTCAGCAGAGCGCGCAGCTTGCGGCAGGTACTGCAGGTGGGCTTTTCGTAGACGGTGAGCATGTGTGGAGACTTGGCTGAGGCGAAGTCGTCAACCACTTTACTGCTGCTCCTGCGGTGAGGCCATGCAGATCAAGCTCAACCTTCTTGAGCCGGTACGCAAGCGGACTCCACGGTGTCTCCGATGGACGACTCCATCGGAGACAGGATCACGGTTGGAGCCTTGCCTGCTGTGGTTTGTCAGGCACGATGCGCATAACCTTTTTCCAACCTGGACCGACTGGCACAGTTTCTCTCATCAGCTCATAGGGAGGCGGTCCGTTTAGCCTGTAGTGCATCCAGCAAATATTCAAACGGTGACTAATAAGATTAGCGTCATAGCCGTTGTCTATCCGCATCCACCCGAGGCAGTCCTCTCGGCTCGTCACGCCGATGCTGTGAGCGTAGGCTTCAATGATGGCTTCTTGGATCTCCCCCATTGGGAACTTGTTCGACATGCCACCAAATGAACACTTTGCGCTCTTTGTCCATCCGACAAGCTCAAGCCAACAGCCAGCCCACATCCTGTCGATGTACTCGGGCGCAGCGCGGATCATTTCCTCCAACTCACGAGCAGCTAGTTTCCGGTAGCACTTGGGAACCGCGATCGTCTCAACCACGATGAGCTCCTCGTCAGTCAAGACTTGCCGGGCGAGCCCTAGCCTTTGCTCACGATTGAGCTCCGGTTTGAGTATGGGGCCGCCCTCCTCAATGGCTCCTATGTAGGCCATCGTAATCCAGGCGGTGAGGGGATCGTAGGGACGGCGCTCCCGCGGGATATCATTACCGGTCGCGATTTCCATGAGGAGTCCATCGTCATCGAGCGGATCGAGCAGGCACAACATGGACCAATCAAAAAAGCAAAACGGAATCTGGACATCGCCGGTGAATGATGGAACCTGACGCCGCTCAGCTGCTTGACAGCGTCTGAGCATCGTCGTTTCCTTGGCAGGCAGCTGACGCACGCTAGACGTGTGCGTCCGCTTCGACCGACGAAGATTCCGGTATCTACCGGTCATGACCGGTACCAATATTTCATAAATGCTCTCCTAATGCAATATCTAGAGGTACCTCGCGACGGCCTTCTCGCCGTTCTCAGCCAGAACGCGCTTGAGAAGGTCGATGTGCGTAATGAGAACGTACAACTCTTCCGATAGACGTTGTTGCATGCGGGCGGCATGACCGTATCGAACATAATGACGTTCGCTGGTGATTGGCCGCTTGCGCGCTTCGCCGGCCTTTCGCAAGCGCAGCGCTGGCGCGAGACCACGAGTATCGACGCTACGCGTGGCCATCGACCTGAGAGCCTCGAGGGTGCTCTCCGCACTGCCGAGCTGCATGGCCGCCAATATGAGCAGCAGGCTGGCGCCACGACGGCGCTCCCACTTCATGTCTATCTGAGCTATGTCTCTATTATCGCGTTCAACTAGGTAGTTCGTACACTCCCTACAAGCGGGTGAGGCAACGATCCAATCGACACTTTTATCTTGAATTGCTTCCCTTATGCCTCCATCAGCTGTAATCACCATCCTCACTACACCGACTACTGAGTCCATGCGCTTCGCTCCTTTGATTTCCGCGTTGATCTGAAACTACGAGTTCGCGGATTTGACCTTCGCCCTGAAGTTGCGGACTGAACAGACAACCACCTGTCCCGAGCGTTGAAATAACTTCAAGGTGGCTCCCGATTTGAGGGTCGTCACTGAATTCTGGGCAATACATACCGTCTACAGTTCTAATGATCGAACTAATATGGATCTTTCCCATGTGAATTAATCCCTTCAATGTTTGGTTGATGCCAAATGTAGCTAGCGGCGCAAATTGACTGCAGCCCTAGCGTCAACAGAGATACAGGACCACCCTGGCAATTACAAGCGCGACGTTCCAGACACACGCACGGCAGTTCTTGCCAGGCCACTCAGCCGCTTTGCTGCCAGCCGATATGCCGCTTCAACGGCCATGTTTCCGCCATCCAATCGCCAGATAGCGGCGCAAAACTATGGAAGCTATGCCAGCTCTCCTCGATGACCGTGCACGTAGGCTGCTTCGTATCGCTCAGCGCTTGAAGGGCGAACGCGATCAGGCGCGTCTCGAACTAGACCTCGCTATAGCCGACCGCAACATGCATATCCTCGTCCTAGAGCTATGGCTATCGGACGCAATTACGCTGGCGCAACGCGACGAGCCCGAACGTCGTCCATAAAATAAGTCATAGGACCGGCGTATGGCTAGCCTGCCGGGCACACCGTCATCTCGAGAACACCCGAGGAAGTTGTCTCGTGGTCGTGCTCCATCCGACTGGCCAGCGCTTGGCGCAACTCAGGCTCGAGGCGTCGCAGAACAAACTGGCTCGTGTCGTGACTGTGATGCCTGCATTAGTCTTGGACGCAAAACGAGGAGATGAGGAAGACTGATGCGCGGATTTCGTCTCGCAATACTGCTGGGCTTGGCAGTCACTGTGATCCCAGCAGCTAGCGCGCTTGCGGCTGGCCATCACGCCGTCTTCAAGACAGGCACCTATAAGGGCAAGAACACTGCTGGCGCGAAGTTCAGCATCACCTTGCAGCACACGAAGTGCAAGGCTCCCTCCGGTCAGGGAGCGTCCGCGCTGGGACTGTGTGTCGGGCTCCCCGTAGCACCGGAAATGGAATGCCTCGGCCCTGCGCCGACGTCTGCCACGTTCCCGGCCTTCGTAGCA
>JBAPMC010000075.1:0-2735 GCA_049278415.1 Solirubrobacteraceae bacterium | reverse complement strand
AAGGCGCGTCCTCGGAGCCCCTCAAAAGATCCTCGAGCGACCAATCGACATAAGGCGCAAGCGCATCGGCGCAAACGCCAATCTGCTCGGCGAACGCCGACGAGCGCTCAAGCAACTCCGCTCCCATGCCGGCCCATTGCGAGCCCTGCCCGGGGAAGAGGAAAACGATCTCTCCGCCGGCGCGCCGAGCAACCCCACTCACGGCCACTGCCGCGGGTTGGGCCCCGGCCACCGCATCGAGGCCGTCAAGCAGCTCTTTACGCTCTCCACCGAGGAGAACTGCGCGGTGCTCGAAAATCGGGCGGCCCGCAAGTGAGCGCCCGACGTCCTGCAGGCTCGCACCGGGGAGCTCCCGCAAGTGCCCCAAAAGCTCTCGTGCCTGACTCCTCAGCGCCCCCTCGCTTCTGCCCGAGAGCGTCCATGGGGTCATCTCGGTGAGCGCGCCCTGTCCGATCACCGCGCCATCCCCGCTCGGTGCACCTTGGACAGCTGCATCTTCTGGGGAGGCCCGGACCTCCTCAGGCTCAAGCCCATCGGGGACAGTGGGCGCCTCCTCGAGAATCAGGTGCGCGTTGGTGCCGCTGATCCCAAACGAGGAGACACCGGCGCGGCGCGGTCTCCCGTTGATGGGCCATGGCGTCGGATCAGTCAACAGCTCAACAGCTCCAGCCGACCAGTCGATCTCCGTGGAAGGCTCCCCCACGTGCAACGTCGCAGGCAACACCTCGTGCTCGAGCGCCATCACCATCTTGATCACGCCCGCAACCCCAGCCGCCATAGCCGAATGGCCGATGTTCGACTTGATCGAGCCGAGCAGCAGCGGTCGCTCGGGGTCGCGATCCTGCCCGTAGGTAGCAAGCAACGCTTGCGCCTCGATCGGATCACCCAATCTCGTGCCGGTCCCGTGCGCCTCGACCGAGTCGACCTCATGCGCCTGCAGGCGCGCGTTTGCAAGCGCCTGGCGAATCACCCGCTGCTGGGAGGGACCGTTGGGCGCCGACAAGCCGTTGCTTGCACCATCTTGGTTGATAGCGCAGCCGCGCACCACAGCTGCGACCTTGTGGCCAAGACGCAGCGCATCAGACAGCCGCTCCACCACGACTATCCCTGCGCCCTCGCTCCAGCCGGTGCCGTCAGCATCGGCGGAGAAGGACTTGCAACGACCATCGCGGGCCAACCCTCCTTGACGGCTGAACTCAACGAATAGCTCCGGTCCAGCCATAACCACCGCTCCGCCCGCGAGCGCCATCGAGCACTCACCCTGGCGCAGCGCCTGGCAGGCGAGGTGCAGCGCGACAAGCGAGGAGGAGCAGGCCGTATCGACCGAAACCGCAGGACCCTCTCGTCCAAGGCTGTAGGCCACCCGCCCAGTGGCGACACTGGGCGCGCCCCCCATGAAGCGGTAGCCCGCGACGCTCGAGGAGGAGAAGAGCATGTCTCCGCCATAGGGGGAGCCAGTGACTCCGGCGAACACGCCCGTAGTGGTGCCGCGCAGCGAGAGTGGGTCGATACCTGCCCGTTCGATCGCCTCCCAGCAGACTTCCAATAGAAGCCGCTGCTGAGGATCCATCGCAAGCGCCTCCCGCGGGCCGATTCCAAAGAACTCGGCGTCGAAGTCCGCGGCATCCATTAGAAACCCACCCTGCAATGCCCAGTTGATCTCGGGCCGATCGGGATCAGGTGAGCGCAGAGCCTCCAGATCCCAGCCACGGTCGGTCGGAAAGCTTGCGATGGCGTCACGGCCTGAGACGACAAGCTCCCAAAGATCCTCAGGCGAGCACACTCCGCCCGGGTAACGACAGCTCATCCCGACGATCGCGATTGGATCCTCGCTCGCCAGCACCGATGGTCGAGCAGGGGCCACATTGATCGGAGCGCCAGCCAGCTCGTTGATGATGTGCCCCACCAGCTCGACCGGGGTGGGATAGTCAAAGACCAGCGTGGCCGGCAAACGCAACCCGGTGGCGCGAGCAAGTCGGTTGCGAAGCTCCACACCCCCAAGCGAGTCAAGCCCAAGTTCGTTGAACGGACGCCGCACCTCGATCGCCTCGGATGAGCTGTGCCCCAACACGGTGGCAACCTCTGTCCGGACAAGCTCGAGCACCACGCGCCGTCCATCCGCACTAGACATATCGGCCAGACGCTGTGCAAGTGAGCCGTCAGCGGAGGCGGAAGCCTGGCGCACGGGCATCCGCACAACACCACGCAACAGTGGCGAGACCCATCCCGCCCTCGCTTGGGCGCGCAGGGCTCCAACATCCAGCCGCATCGGCGCCAGCGACGCTTCGCGTGTCGCCCATCCCGCCTCGAGAAGATCAAGACCTTCCTCGACTGGCATCGCGAGCATTCCTGAACGCGCTAGACGGCTGCGCTCCCCCTCACCGAGCCGCGCGGCCATGCCCTGTTGGGCCCACCACCCCCAAGCCAAAGAGGTCGCCGTCAAACCTCGAGCCTGACGATAGGAGGCCAAAGCATCCAGGAAGGCGTTTCCGGCCGCGTAAGCGCCTTGGCCTGCAGCCCCGAGCACACCGGCTGCTGATGAGAAGAGCACGAACGCTCGCAGATCCATGTGCTCGGTCAACTCATGCAGATGCCACGCCGCATCAAGCTTCGGCGCCAGCACTCGCTCAATCCGCTCCGCCGTCAACGACGTCATCACACCGTCGTCGAGCACCCCGGCCGCGTGCACCACCATCTGCAACGGATACTCCGCCGGGATCGACTCGATCAGTCCC
>JBAPMC010000074.1:0-7618 GCA_049278415.1 Solirubrobacteraceae bacterium | reverse complement strand
GAATCCCAAAGGATACGTCCACCAGCTCGGCGCGAACGGTTTCAAGGACCGAGCGCACCCGCCCTGGCTAAGATCCGCCGTTCGTGTCGCATAGCACGACCCGCTCGGCGCCGGCAAAGTATGCCGCGCGTACGGTGTCAAGGGCATAGCCCGGGTCGAGTGTATAGCCGTCGAAGAAGTGCTCGGCGTCGAACAGCACGCGCTTACCCTGCGCCACGAGGAAGGAGATCGACTCGCCGATCATCGCGATGTTCTGCTCTGGCGAGACACGCACCACCTTCTCGACATGCATTAGCGAGCTCTTGCCGACGAGCGTGCAAACCGGCACGAAGGACTCTGCAAGGACACGCAATCCCTCGTCTGCGCCTGCGGGAGCGTCGCGCCGGCGCGTCATGCCGAACGCGACGATCTCAGAGACAGCAAACGTCTCCCCTGCGAGCAGCCCGAACAACTCGAGCTCCTTCGGGTTGGAAGACGGGAAGCCCGCCTCGATCAGGGGCACACCGAGCGCGTCAAGCGCATGCACGACGCGCAGCTTCTCCTCGGCTGTGAGGCTCATGCCGCCACCGCCCATGCCGTCGCGCAGGGTGGCGTCATAGAGCTCTATGTGGCTCATCAGCCTGCGGGGCTTCCCCTAAGGGGGACAGGCGGCGCGCTCGGCGTAGGGGTGCTTACGACGTCGAGCCATTCGCGGTAGCGCTCTGAGCGACCGTGGATGGCGTCGTCGAACGCGCCTTGCAGGAGACGCGTGACCTCACCCGGCTTGCCTGAGCCGACCTTGTGATCGTCGATCTCTACGACCGGCACCAGCTCGGCGGCGGTTCCGGACATGAAGACCTCATCGGCGAGATACATCTCAGCGCGCCCGATGCTGCGCTCCACGACCTTGTAGCCGAGATCTGCGGCAAGCTGCATGATCGAGCGACGCGTGATGCCGTCGAGGATCGAGTTCTGATGGCCGGGGGTGATGATCTCACCGCCTGTGACGATGTAGATGTTCTCGCCGGTTCCCTCACATACGTGACCGTGGTCGTCGAGCAGGATCGCCTCCTGGTAGCCGGCCTTCATCGACTCGATCTTGGCGAGCACGTTGTTGAGGTACTGACCGGAGGCCTTTGCGTGCGGGATCAGCGAGTCCGGGCTGATCCGTCGCCACGAGGAGACCTTGGCGCGGATGCCGTTGGCCATTCCATCCTCACCGAGATACGTGGCCCACTCCCAGCAGGCGATCGTCACGTCGACCGGCGCATCCATCGGGTTGAGGCCCATGCTGCCATAGCCGCGGTAGACGATCGGGCGGATATAGCAGGAGCGCAGGTTGTTGTTCGCTACCAGCTCACGCGTGGCGCTTTGCAGTTCCTGCGCGGTGTAGGGCACGGGCATGTAGTAGAGCTCGGCGGAGCGAAGAAGTCGCTCCATGTGCTCGGCGTTGCGAAACACGGCCGGGCCGAGCTCGGTGTCATAACAACGCACTCCCTCGAAGACGCCCGTGCCGTAGTGCAGGCCGTGTGTGAGGACGTGGACCTTGGCGTCCTCCCATGCGAGGAACTCTCCGTTCATCCATATGAGGTCGCTTGTATCCACGTTTGATTTCTCCCGTTAGAGGTGCTCGAGCACTGCACGCGTCGCCTCTGCAGTACTGGCTTCACCACCGAGATCGGGGGTGCGCAGGCCGCTCTGAAGCGCGCGTTCGACTGCCGATTCTACAGCCGCCGCCTCGCTTTCCAAACCGAGCCCGTGACGCAGCATCATTGCCGCGGAGAGGAACATCGCAAGCGGGTTGGCTATCCCCTCTCCGGCAATGTCTGGAGCGGAGCCGTGTACTGGCTCGAACAGGCCGGGACCCTCCGCTCCGAGCGAGGCGCTGGGAAGCATCCCGATCGACCCGGTGATCATCGCCGCCTCGTCGCTGAGGATGTCCCCGAACATGTTCTCCGTGAGGATCGTGTCGAAGTGGCGCGGGGCTGAGACGAGCTGCATCGCCGCATTGTCCACGAGCACGTGCTCGAGCTGAATGTGGGGAAACTCGCGCGAATGGAGGTCGGTGACCACCTCGCGCCACAGCCGCGAGGTCTCAAGCACATTGGCCTTGTCCACACTCGTGACCTTCGCGCGCGCCGCGCCGAACGCGGTGCGGGTGATTCGCTCGATCTCCTCGGTCGTGTAGGCGCACACGTCAGAGGCGAAGTCCTTCGTGCGGGTCTTCTCGCCGAAGTAGATCCCGCCTGTGAGCTCGCGCACCACGAGCAGGTCGGTCCCCTCGATCCGCTCACGCCGCAAAGGCGACGCATCGTAGAGAGCGGGTAGCGGCTTGACGGGACGTAGGTTGGCATACAGCCCGAGCCCCTTGCGCAATCCGAGCAAGCCTTGCTCGGGGCGCGGGGCACGTGGATCGGTGGTGTCCCACTTCGGACCGCCGACCGCCGCCAGCAGCACGGCGTCAGCGGCTTTGCAGGCCGCGAGCGTCTCGTCGGTGAGCGCGACGCCGTGCAGGTCGATCGAGGCGCCGCCGAATGGATGGGGCTCGAACTGAAAGTCTCCCACGGCCCGCAGCACGTCAAGCGCCGGGCCGAGGATCTCAGGGCCGATCCCGTCGCCGGGGAGGGTGACGATGCGATGTGCCATATACCTGCCCCCCCTACAGCGCCGTTGTCGCAGGACCGGAGCGCTCGCGAGCACGTTCGTAGTCGACGATCGCCTGCTCCTCGGTGAGTGTGGCGCCGATGTCGTCCAATCCCTCGAGCAGACGTCGGCGAATCTCGTGATCGATCTCAAAGGCGACTTCTCGACCGGCGAAGCGCACCTCCTGCTTGCCCAGGTCAACCTCACCCTCGCCTGCGCGGGCCAGCGCCTGGCAGTCCTCCTCTGAGAGGACGACCGGCAGCAACCCGATCTTCGTGCAGTTGGAGTAGAAGATGTCGGCAAAGCTCGGCGCGAGGATCGTTTGAAAGCCATAGTCCTGCAGTCCCCATGGCGCGTGCTCGCGGGAGGAGCCGCAGCCAAAGTTGCGACCCGCCACGAGGATCGGGTTGGCAGGTAGCTCCCAACCTGGCTCCTTGGCCCAGTCGTAGAAGAGGAACTGTCCAAACCCTGTGCGCTCCACACGCTTCAGGAACTGCTTGGGCATGATCTGATCGGTGTCCACATCGGCGCGGTCAAGCTGCGTGACCGGCCCGGAGATGGTGCTGATCGGGTGCAAGATGTCCTCCTAAGACCAGTCGCGGATGTCGGTGAAGTGTCCCTCGATGGCAGCGGCTGCGGCCATCTGTGGCGAGACCAGGTGCGTACGTCCTCCTCGCCCCTGGCGACCCTCGAAGTTGCGGTTCGAAGTGGACGCACAGCGCTCGCCGGGAGCAAGTATGTCCGGGTTCATGCCCAGGCACATCGAGCAGCCCGCCACACGCCAGTCAAAGCCGGCGGAGCGGAAGATCTCATCCAATCCCTCAGCCTCAGCCTCAGCCTTGACCTGTTGGGAGCCTGGCACGACCATTGCGTTCACGCTGGAGGCGACTTTGCGTCCCACTACTACCTCGGCGGCTGCGCGCAGATCGCCGATGCGCGAGTTCGTGCACGAGCCAATGAACACGCGATCGACAGTGATCTGCTCGATCGGAACTCCGGCCTCGAGGCCCATGTAATGCAGTGCCCGCTCGGTTGCCTCACGGTCGGCAGGATTCTCGAAGTCCTCCGGCGATGGCACGCTTGCACTGACCGGCACGACCATCCCCGGCGTAGTGCCCCACGTCACCTGCGGTGAGAGCGCTGCGGCGTCCACGACGACGTCGGTGTCATAGACGCTGCCATCATCGCTGCGCAGCGTACGCCAACGCTCGATCACCTCCTGTAGCTCTGCGCCCTTCGGCGCGCCGGGGCGCTCCTGCTCGAACCAGGCGAACGTGGTGTCATCGGGCGCGATCATGCCCGCGCGGCCGCCGGCCTCGATCGTCATGTTGCAGACCGTCATGCGGCCCTCCATGCTCAATGCCTCGATCGCAGGGCCCACGTACTCGACGACGTGGCCTGTGGCCCCACCCACGCCGATCTGTCCGATCGTGCCGAGAATCAGGTCCTTCGCGGTAACACCGAAGCCAAGCGCGCCCTCGTAGCGGATACACATCGAGCGCGGACGTTGCTGGACCATGCACTGCGTGGCGAGAACGTGCTCCACCTCGCTCGTGCCGATTCCAAACGCAAGTGCGCCGAACGCGCCGTGAGTGGCGGTGTGAGAGTCGCCGCACACCACTGTCATTCCTGGCTGAGTGACGCCTAGCTCAGGGCCGATCACGTGCACGATCCCCTGACGGTCAGAGCCAAGCGAGTAGATGGGCACGCCAAACTCGGCGCAATTGCGCTCGAGCGTCTCCACTTGCACGCGCGAGAGCTCGTCCTTGATGCGCGCCGCCACAGGCGTGCCATCCGTCGGTGTGTTGTGATCGGCTGTTGCAAGCGTCCTATCGGGCCGGCGCACTTTGCGCCCAGCGAGGCGCAACCCGTCGAACGCCTGCGGACTCGTCACCTCGTGCACCAGGTGCAGGTCGATGTAGAGCAACCCGCCCGCGACCTCATGCGCTTCCCAGATCTTCTCGAACATCGTCTTTGGCATGGTTCTTTAGCTCCGTCTCAGACCGGCGCTTACGACAGCCAGGAAGGCCGCCTCGGCTCCGGTCGGGTTCTCGAAATGGTGGGGAAGATCTGCGTCGAAGGTGACACAGTCGCCCTCGCCAAGCTCATAGCGTTGCCCGTCGCAAACGAGCACCACATCACCACGCTCTACAAGCGCAGTCTCACGGCTGCCCGGCTCGTGCATCGGCGGGTCATCAGGCGCCCCAGTCGCGCCACCCGGTGCGAGCGTGTGGCGCGAGAGCTCAGAGCGCTGGCCTGGCTGTGCGGCGGTCATCACCTCAAAGCGGTGACCGCGTTTCGCACTGCCCCCTCGACCGCGCTCTTTTGCTTTGACGATCGTGACGGAGCCACCCTCGTCCAAGCGCAACAGCTGCGAGAGGCGAAGCTCGAGACCGGAGGCGATCCGCGCTGCAACCGTAAGGGTTGGGCTCGTCTCACCACGCTCCACCTGCGAGAGCATCGGCGCACTCACCCCGCTGCGCTCGGCCAGATCACGCAGTGACAGCGACGAAGCCTCGCGCAGCGCCTTTACGCGCGCCCCGATCACAGCCGAGTCAAATGCCGCCCATCGTGCATCGGATACGGCGCCTTCGGAATCGCGTGAACCCTTTGCGCTCATCATACGAACGTACGTTATCACAGACGCCTGAGACGCGACCTACGGCCTTAGGACGAGACCTTGCCCTTCCTAGGCACTAGGTCGGCCTATGCCGCTGGCTCCGGCAGCCCAACTCCCCGCTCGCCCTCACGCGCCCGCGTCACACCAACTGAGAGCGCGCGCACGTACGCCCGTGCAGCGGCCTCGATGATGTCGGTAGAGACGCCCTGCCCCGCTCCGGTCTGACCTTCGACCTCGACGACTACAGAGACCTCGCCAAGCGCATCCCGGCCCTCGGTGACAGCATCGACGCGGAACTCGCGCAGGCTCGCCTCGACACTCGTGGCGACGTTGATGGCTCGGAAGATGGCGTCGACGGGCCCGTCGCCCGAGGAGGAGCCCTCGGCGACCGTGCCGTCCTCGACGCTGACGTGCACGCGTGCGCTCGGCGGCTCGCTGGAGGAGGCCTGCACCTCGAAGTCCACGAAGGCGTACGTAGCCACGTCATCGCCGCGCAGCTCCTCGGTGACAAGCGCCTCAAGGTCCATGGCGGTTACCTGCTTCTTGCGATCAGCGATCTCCTTGAAGCGCTTGAACGCGGTGTTCAGAGCCTGGCCGTCGACCTTGAAGCCCATCTCCTCGAGCGCGTTGCGCAGGGCGTGGCGACCCGAGTGCTTGCCCAAAACGATCGCGTTGCTCTTAAGGCCGACGGTGGTGGCGTCCATGATCTCGTAGGTTGCGCGCTCCTTCAGCACGCCGTCCTGGTGAATGCCTGCCTCGTGCGCGAATGCGTTGCGTCCCACGATGGCCTTGTTCGGCTGCACCGGATAGCCGGTCAGACGCGACACAAGCCGGCTCGTCTTGGCGATCTCGGTGGTGTGAATGCCCGTCCACAATCCGAGCGCCGGCTCGCGCGTGTGCAGCAGCATCACGATCTCCTCGAGCGACGCGTTGCCTGCACGCTCGCCGATTCCATTGATGGCACACTCAACCTGCCGGCAGCCGGCCTGCACGCCCGCAAGCGTATTGGCAACCGCCAACCCCAAATCGTCGTGACAGTGAACAGAGACGACAACGTCGCGCAGGCCCGGCGCCAACCGGTACAGCTCCCCGAACATGGCGGCATACTCATCGGGCGTCGTGTAGCCGACCGTGTCAGGCACGTTGATGGTGGTGGCGCCCTCATCCAGCGCGATCTGGATCACCTCGGCCATGTACTGCACATCTGAGCGCGACCCATCCTCGGGTGAGAACTCGACGTCCTCGGTATATGAGCGCGCGTGCGCAACGGCGGCGCGCACCTGGCCCTTGACGTCCTCACGAGTCGTTTGCAGCTTGCGCTCGATGTGAATGTCACTTGTGGCGATGAACGTGTGAATCCGCGGGCGCTGGGCGTCCCGGACCGCCTCCCAGGCGGCGTCGATGTCCTGCTTGGCGGTACGTGCCAGCCCACAGATGACAGGGCCTTCGACCTCTCGGGAGATCGCCTGCACCGACTCGAAATCACCGGGTGAGGTGATCGGAAAGCCCGCCTCGATCACGTCCACGCCCAGGCGTGCCAACTGGTGGGCGATCTCCAGCTTCTCCTGCTGGTTCAGCGCAATTCCCGGTGACTGCTCACCGTCGCGCAGGGTGGTGTCGAACACGATCACACGGTTGCGCTCGTCTCTCTTTGCTGCCGCTCTATCGCTCATGTCGTCCTCACTTCTCCAGTTCTCTCGCTTTTCCGCTTCTCCTTGTGTTTGCGGCTACGCGGCCGCCACGCGCTATTCCCCCCGAGGGGGGAGCAGAAGGAGAAGCGAAAGGGAGAACTGCAACGACATGTGCCACGCAGGTTAGCACCCGCGCAGGGGCTAGGGAAGCAGCACTACCTTGCCGAAGTTGCGCCGCTCGGTGAGCATGTCGTGCGCCGCCCCGGCGTGCTCGAAGCTGAAGGCGCCCGCGACGATGGGGTCGATTGTGCCGTCGTCGAGCAGCTCGCGCAACGGCTCGATCCACGGTTCGAGCGTCTCACGGTCCTTCCACAGGCTGAGCATGTTCAGGCCGATGACGGCCTTCGATTCAGACATCTGCTTGACCAGTGAGAAGCGCGGCATGCGCGCGAGAGTGCTCAGCGCGGAGACGAGTTTGCGTTTGCCGCCGGAGACGACGGCCGAGGCGCCGAAGCCGATCAGCCGACCTCCAGGGCGCAGCATATTGTAGCTCGTGCGCAGGCTCTTGCCACCGATCGGATCAAGGATCACATCGAAGGGAGGCAGGGCGCCCTTCACGCTCGCATCCTTGTAGTCGAGCACGTGATCGACGCCGAGCGAGCGGAGACGTTCATGCTTTGAGGGCGAGGCGGTTCCGTAGATCTCACCGGCGCCGAAGCGTCGTGCGATCTGAATGGCTGCGATC
>JBAPMC010000073.1:0-8486 GCA_049278415.1 Solirubrobacteraceae bacterium | reverse complement strand
GCCTGACGGCGCCGTCGGGATGCCCGCAGGCGCCGCGACCGCGCACGACCCCTGCGAGCCTGGTAATCCGCTCGGTTGCGCGAGCTTGTGCGACTCCGCCGGCTATCTCCTCGAAGGTGGTGGCGATCGCGTCCAGGCCGTGGACACACGGGCCGCACTGGCCAGCGTTCTCCTTGGCAAGCCAGCGAACGACGCGGCTGGTTTCCGCGACCGGGCAGGCGTCCTCGGAGAGCAGCAGCACGACGCCCGCACCGAGCGAGGCGCCGTGTGAGGCGAGCTGCTCGTCTGAGAGGACGAGCTCGTGGAGGTGTGCCTCACCGACCCAGGCGCCGCCATATCCACCCAACAGCACGCCGCGCAGGCGCTCAGTGCTCCCGCCGGCCGCGCCGATTAGCGAGGACAGCGATGCGCCGTACTCGATCTCATAGACACCGGGATAGGAAACTGGGCCTGAGAGTGTGACGAGCGTCGATCCTGGCTGGGAGTTGGTCCCGAGCTCGCGAAACCAGTCCGGGCCATGACGGGTAATGAGCGCGATGTGGGCAAGCGTCTCGGCGTTGTTGACGAGCGTTGGCCGGCGTGCGACCCCCTGCTGGAAGGGCATCGGCGGAGTGAACGTCGGGATCGCGGGTCCTCCGTTGAGATGGTTGACAAGCGCGGACTCCTGTCCTGCGACGTAATGGTCGGGCACCGTCACCAGTCGAATGCGCGGGGAGCCGCGTCCCGGCGATCCCCGTTGCGCGATCGCCTCAGCAACGCTCTCGATGCTTGCCCGCGCCGATTCACACACACTTACGATTACCTCATCCGAACCGACCATCTGTGCCGCGAGCGCCGCGCCATCGAGCACTAGGTGTGGCAAGGTTTGTGTGAGCGTGCGGTCCTTGAGGCTCGCGGGCTCACCCTCTGCGGCGTTGACGACCACGACCGCTCGCCGCCGTGAGGCGGCGACTGCCCGCAGCTTCCTGGCGGTGGGAAAGCCCGCGCCGCCGTGACCGCGCAACCCGGCCCGCTCGATCTGCTCGATCAGCGGATGCTCTGCGCCGCGTCTGGGCTTTCGCGTGAGCGGCAGCGGCCCGTGCACCGAGAGATGTTCGTGGAGGCTCATCGCGCCGTGTGAGGGAATGCCCTCAAGCAGTCGCGGTAGCCCAGACACTCCGCGCGGGCGCTCAGCTGGCTCCGTGTTGCTCAGTGTTGCTAGCGGTGTGCTCATCACCGGCTCCCTTTAGAGGTTGTCTGTCCGTGTGAGTGTGGTAGCAGCGCCGACGGTGTTCCTGAGCGTCGCGCCCATTCAGAGCCCAGCGGGCCGCTCGGCAGCCACAGCACCAGAGCCAAGGTGAATATGCCGGTGCCGGCCAGGGCTGTCCGGCTGCGATCTGGATACTGGCGCCAAGCCGCGATCACGCGCACGAGCACAGCAGCGAGCACAGCAGCCAAGCACACGAGGGTAATCGCAAGCATCCAGTTGCTTTTGATGTCGCTGCCCGTGCCCAAGCCGTGCAACAACGCAACCGGCCAACTGGCATAGGTGAGCCAGTGAACCGCGCGCCATGTCCCATAGCCCATTCGCTGGCGCAACAGGCTTGTGATCGTCACAGCGAGCAGGAGGTCGAAAGCCGCCGCGCCGAGGCCCAGCCAGAACGGGCGGTAGGAGCCCGTGAAGGGCACGAAAGCGTCGAGCAGCGAGATCGGCGCGAAGCTGTCGAGCACCGATGTGAGGATGTGTATCCCCAGGAACACCATCGCCAGCAGCGAGACGTTGCGGTGCAGCGAGTCCACGATGAACCGTGGCCAGCGTGGAGTGCTCCAGCGCCGCACGTCGATAATCCCGAGCACGATCGCCCCGCTCAGCAATATGAGTGCCACCGTTCCGCTCGCGCGCGTGAGATACCAGTAGACGCTCGGACCAGTGCTCGCCAGGACCGTGCTCACGGTTCACCTTCTGACTCTCGTGGCCAGTCACCGACATATGTGACCCGGCCGTCGTGTTCGGTCAATCTGGCCGGCAGCCCGAGGTCTGCCAGCCAAGCGGTGACAGTAGCTCCCTTCACGAGCGCTGCTGTTGTGGCGATGTTCGCCTCCGCGCAACTCGCGGCGGCGACGCTGACGGTGCGCCACGGCGTCCGCGCGGGCACACCAGTCTCAGGGTCGATGATGTGGTGCATCGTGCGCCCGTCGTGACGCCAGCGCCTGACGGTGGTGCTTGAGGTCGCAAGTCCACCGGAGAGGATCGTGACGGTCTGCCCTGGCGCGCTTGGGTGGCTGCGGTGATCGTCGGTGACGCGGATACGCCATCCGTCCGCCGGTGCGGTTCCCGAAGTGGAAATGTCACCGCCGATGCTCACGAGCACCCCACAATCGGCGGCTCGCGCGGCAGCGTGGGCCGCACGGTCGGCGGCCCAGCCCTTGGCAGTGGCCCCGAGGTCCAGCACGATTCCCCTCGGCACCCTCAGACAGGCGCGTTCGCGGTCAAGCGTGACCGTCCGCCACCCCGAGAGTCGACGCACCCGAATTGTGTCCGGGCGTACTGTGCTCTCGCGCGACTCGCGTTTGGAGTCTTGCGGGGCCGCATCATCGAGGGCGGGAGTCAGCAGTCGCCAGTCCCGGTCGTATCCGGCCAGCTCCAGAGCGCGGCCCAAGGTGGGGTCCACAGCTCCGTCGGTCAGCTCGGCGGCGCGCAGCGCGAGCTCGAGCGCGTCCATCAGCAGTTGCCCGATCTGGACGGGCCGCCCGTCATGGGTGTTGACATACGAGAGCTCAGAGTCCGCTCGAAAGCGGCTGCACGCGAGGTCGATCGCGTCGAGCTCAAGCTCTACCTGTCCGCGCGCGGGCGCGAGGGCCCCGGGATCGGCGACCTGCAGCACGACGCTCGTACCGAATGCCTCCCACGCAGTGGAGGCGAGCTTGCCACGGGAAGAGGATTGCGTGCGCGTGTCAGGACCCTCCTGAGACGACCGGCGCGGATTCCTGGGTGGGCGCAGGTTCTTCTGCGGGCGCCGGTTCGGGCGTAGGTTCTGGCGTGGGAGCAGATTCCCGTGTCGGGGTAGGTGTGGTTTCTTCTGCGGGCGCCGGTTCGCTAGCGGGTGCAGATTCTTCGCCGGACCCCGTTTCGGTTTTAGTTTCGGGTGCCGCTTTTGGAGCTTGAGACGGTGGGCGCAGCTGACTATTGGTGCTCGTCGATCCGGCGCCCGAGGATGGACTTTTCGAGTGGTGCCGTGCAGTTGTCCCTTTGACCTTTGCCTGCGGGTGGGGGTGGAGCGTTTTGCCTGGGAAGGCGTTGGCCGCCACGTCGGCGAGCACCGCGGTGAGAGTCACGCTTCCGGCGATCAAAAAGCGGTTGATGCGGCTGAGCTTGCGGAGCGCAGCATCGCGCGCGTTAACCGTTCGTGTATGAGAACTGTGGAAACGCATCAATGATGGTGAAGGTTGTGGGCGTGCAGCCACGGCCCGAATTGTGGAATCAAGAGAATCGCGATTACCACCCCAAGCACCAGGGCGCTCGCAAGCGACAGCACGCGGCCCGCGCGACCGTCTGTGACATGGCCCTCGAGTCGCGCCGGGCCATAGTCAGCATTCAGTCCCTGCCAAAGCGTGGGCAGATGACCGAGGACGTGGATTGAGGTGAAGGCGATCCAGATGAAAAAACTCACCTTGTGGATCGGCAGCAGCGTGCTGCGCGACTGCGGGCCGACGAACAGCAGCGCGATGCCGCTGGCCATGACCGCCACGGTGGAGATGACAACGATCGGGGCGAGAAGGCGCAGCGGCGTCGCCGGAGCACCCTTACTGCGGTAGCGCGGATTGCCGGTGTAGTAGCCGAGGAACCGATACCCAGTGCTCGCGAGCTTCAACAAGAGCGGCCCGACCAGCACCAAGCCGACGAACAGGTGAACAGAGAGCAGCGGCGTAAGTCGGATGATCGTGATGCCGATGACAGCCAGAAGCACGATCAGAACGGCACCCGTGACTGCCGTGAGCAGCTCGTTACCCGTAGTCCCTCCCTGCAAGAGACCCCTGGAGCCGGAGGAGGCCGAAGAGAGGGTACGCGTTTGTGATTGCGGCGAGTCCACTGCGTTTGAGTCTGCGCAGCCAGATTAAGCACGGGATAACCACTGCGTGAGAAAACTCATGGAAAGCCCGTGCAGGGGATGCGAGGCCCACAGCGACGCCTATCCTGATGACGATGCAGAACATCACGGACGGGAAGCAGCACGATGGGGCGACGCCTGACATGGGTGGGCGGATGCCGGATCATCCGGCCCGCGTCGTGGCACCCGCGAGCGACCTGTTCGCCGGTGCCCGTGTGCTCGTGATCGAGGACGAGCCCGGGATCGTGGACTTCGTGCGGCGAGGCTTGGAGCGGGAAGGCTTTCTCGTGGAGAGCGCGATGGATGGGATCGAGGGCGAGCGGCTGGCGCTGAGCGAGGGCTTTGCCGCGATCGTGCTCGACCTGATGCTCCCTGGCCGCAGCGGCCTTGAGGTCCTCTCCTGCGTGCGACGCGCGAAGCCCAGCGTGCCGGTGATTGTGCTGACGGCAAGAGGCGAGATCGAAGATCGTGTGACGGGGCTCGACGCCGGGGCGGTCGACTATGTGGTCAAGCCCTTCTCGATGGCGGAGCTCGTGGCGCGCGTACGTGCGCAACTGCGTGTCTTCGAGCAGGCGTCTAACACGACGCTTAGCGGTGGGGGGATCGAGGCGAACCTGCTCACCCGCAAGGTCTCTCGGGCAGGCAGCGCCGTGACGTTGTCCAGCACCGAGTTCGAGCTGCTTGTGTACCTGCTTCGCCATCAGGGACGAGTGCTTTCGCGTGAGCAGATTCTCAGTTCGGTGTGGGGCTATCAGCACGATCCTCAGACCAATGTCGTGGATGTCTACATCGGCTATCTGCGGCGCAAGCTCGGCGGACCTGATGATCCCGTGCCGATCTGCACGGTGCGTGGGGTCGGCTACCGCCTGGGCAGCGCAAACTGAAAAGCGATGCGCGCGATCCTCAACCGCCTGCGGGGTGTCGGGTTGCGCTGGCGCCTGGCGGGATGGGTCGCAGTCTTGGTCCTCGCCTGCCTCGGGATCGCGTTCGTCGCGGTCTACAGGGGCACAGGGACACAGGTGCGCCGCCAGATCGACAGTGAGATCACAGGCGACGCGAACGAGTTCGCGCACAGTCTCGCCGTCGCGAGGCCGCGCACGCCAAGGCAGACAGCCGAAGCCGCCACACGCTACGTTCGCGGACAGTCGTTCAGTGCCAGCTCCACGTTGCTGTTCGTGATCGTCCCGGGCGCAGGGACGAGCACCAACCGTCCCGAGCTCTTCCACCGCGAGGCACCCGATCACGACGAGACGGCGACTGTGCAGGCCCAGGAGAACCGTCTCTCGACACGCCTGCTGAGCGTCGGCGAGGGCTACTCCACGCTGCCTCTGCCCGACGTGGGCAACTTGCGCCTGTTCAAGCGCACGATGGACCTTCGAGCGGTCCCGCAGCTCGGCCATCGGATCGTCATCGGAGTCGGTGAGCCCCTGGCCGCGGTCACCCGTGCTCAGGAAGGCGTCGCACGGGCGTTCGTGCTCGCCGGCATCCTCGCGCTCGCCGGCACGCTGCTCGGGGCCTATCTGATCGGCACCCGAATTTCGCGCCCGTTGCGGCGGATGGCGTCCGTCGCCGCACGAGTCGACGCCGGCGACCTGCACCCGCGTATCCCCAGCTCCGACGGGCAAGGAACCGAGATACGAGTGCTGGCAGATGCTTTCAACCACATGCTCGACAGGCTGACCGAGGCGTTCGCGGGGCAGCGTGCATTCGTCGCCGACGCCTCCCACGAGCTGCGCACCCCACTGACCGTGATCCGCGGCCAGCTGGAGGTGCTCGCCGCCCAAGAGAACCCACCCGGTGATGAGGTACGCCGCGTCGAGGGTCTCCTGCAGGCCGAGATCGCTCGTATCAGTCGCCTGATCGACGACCTGCTGATCCTGGCCAAGAGCGAGCAGACCCGATTCCTGCGCATCGAGCCGATCGACCTCGCAGGCTTCGTAGACGATCTCTGGCTAACGACGACGCCGCTCGCCGAGCGTCGCTTCCAGCTCGACCCGGTTGCGCCGGGAACGTTGCTCGGCGACCCCGACAGGCTCGCTCAGGCGTTGCGCAACCTGCTCGCCAACGCGATCGAGCACACCGACCCCGAGCAAGGACTTGTGCACATGCAAGTGCAGCCGGCGGCCGGTGGACGCATCCGCTTCGTCGTGGAGGACGACGGCCCCGGTATCCCAGCTGACCAGCGCGAGCGCGTCTTCGATCGCTTTCACCGCACTGACGCCGCCCGCGACCGGGCCTCGGGTGGCACGGGCCTCGGGCTCGCGATCGTCGAGGCAATCGCCAAAGCCCACGAAGGCTCGGTGAGAGCGAGCGAATCCTCCGCTGGGGGTACTCGTATCGAGCTTGAGCTTCCCCGCTTCACAGCCGGACACCCACAAGTAGCGCAGGCATCGACATCTTCTGCAGGCCCCGAGAGCACGCTCGATGACGGCGAAAGGGCAGGGATTGCCCGGTAGGCCCTCGAGGACTGATGCCCGGCGCTCGCATGAGGGTCGCCTCGCCCACCGCCGCCGTCGAGTGGTGCGTCGCTGGCGCGGGGTGATCGCGGCGACGCCGGTAGCACTCCTCGCACTACTCGCGCTGGTTGGCTGGCATAAAGGGGCGGCACACACGCGCTCAGCCAGCGTGCCGATCGAGCGAGCATTCGGTGCGGTATCCCACGGCTCTCCAGACCGTTTCGTGGTCAGGCGCCGTGCGTTCACATTGCCCTTTGCGCTGCAGGACGCCGCCGCCGTTGCGATCGGGGCTGGACGAGGTGTGTTGCTTGGCGGCCTTGACGGCGCAGACACTTCGACTGCGACCGTGAGCGTGCTCGACGCAAAGGGCATCCGCCCAGCCGCCTCTCTACCCGAGGCTCAGCATGACGCGCAGGGCACATTTCTGGATGGGCGGGCCTACGTGTTCGGCGGCGGCCAAGTCAGCTCCTACGCCCACGTCCTCTCCTACGATCCGACAACCGGGAGCGTGACCCAAGTGGCAAGCCTGCCGAGCCCAGCCTCTGACGCCGCGGTCGCAGCGATCGCAGGCACCGCATACGTGGTCGGCGGCTACGACGGGCACCAGGCGCTCGACACGATCGTGGCCTGGCACCCCGGAGAGCGCCCCCACATCGTCGGTCGCCTGCCCTACGGTCTGCGCTACGCCGCGCTCGCCGCCAGCGGCGGCAGGCTGCTTATCGCAGGCGGCTCACGTGGCGAAGCCGCCACCACGGCGATCTTGAGCTTCGATCCGGTCGATCACAAGGTGCGCCTGCTCGGCAAACTACCCAGCCCTATTACCCATGCCGCAGCAGTCGCGCTCGGCTCCTATGTTTATGTCATCGGAGGCCGAGGCGCCGCAGCGGGCACGCAGAGCGCAGCGATCGTCGCGATCGACCCCGCAACTGGCCGGTCAGTAACTGTTGGGCGACTGCCGCAACCGCTGTCTGACGCGGCTGCGCTGCTCCTCAGCGGACAGGTATGGCTGGCCGGCGGGTTGAGTGCCAGCGGACCCGTCGCATCGGTGCTCAAGCTCACACCAACGGCTCGCTAGCAGGATCTTTCACGGGGCGTGCAGTGTGCCCGCAAACCGCCCGGTCAATGAGTACGGCGGCGCGAGATCCACACCATCCGGGTTGCTGAGGAAGCCCGCGCCTGAGCCCGGCACATGGGTATGGCCGTACTGCCACACGATTCGGTTGGTGCGTGGGTCGATGACGATCACACGATCGTTCTTGTCGTCGTTGGCGAGAATGTCCCCGTTGGTTAGCGGCAGCGCAAGCGAGGGCTGGTCGAGCGCGCCGGCTCCCGTGGGTTCATAGCGCCACCGCAGCAGGCCCTTGCTGGTGAAAGTCTCGATTGCGCCTGGATCGGTGTAGTCGACGGAGAGAAATAGGCCGGGGCGAACCTCATTGGTATCCGACGGATAGGTGAAGCCCGGCGGATGAGTGTCAAAGACAGGGCGCCCGTCGGGGCCAAGCACGTCAAGCCAATCACCGTTGATCTCGGTGATCGCCGTCTTGCCTCCAGTCATCGGAAAAGCTCCATTGGGGCTGCCGTAGGAGAAACCGAGCTGGTGTTCGCAGTCCCCGGTGCGGCCGAGCTGGCGCAGCGGCCTGTGCGCCGGCGGGCGGATTACGAGCACACGACAGTTCTTGATGTCCGCGGAGAGGATTTCGCCCGAGGGCATCAGCAGCGCATCGTCGGGATTGTGCACATAGCCCGGTTCAGAGCCCGGCACTCCAGGGTGGCCGTAGCGATAGATGATGTGATCGCTCTTGAGAGCGATCACGCTGATCGCGAAGTCATCCTCCTGGGTGACGATCACATCGCGACCATTTGACGAGAAAAAAGCATCATCGGGGAGCTTGAACGTCTGGGCGGGCGCAAGATTCCCCGGTTTCGGAAAGCGCCACAGCAC
>JBAPMC010000072.1:0-7229 GCA_049278415.1 Solirubrobacteraceae bacterium | reverse complement strand
CTCGTGGGCTCGAGGATAATCGGACAGAGCTTTGCCTCGCCGGTGATCGGCAAGAACGGCAAGCCCGAGGAAAAGGAAGAAGAACTTTTCACCGAAGCCGATCCGCGCTACTTCCAGTCGCGTCCATCGGCTACCGAAGGCGGCGCCTACAACGCCGCCGCCTCCACGTTCTCCAACCGCGGGCCCAACTCCAAGGCCACCGAGGAAGCCAACGCCGAAAACATCAAGGCTTATCTCGAATTGAACAAGCCCTATGACCCGAGTCTGACCGTGGCGCGGATTCCCGTCGACGCGGTCAACACGTCCGCCTCGAACCTTGATCCGGAAATCTCACGGGCCAACGCCTGGATACAGGCTCACCGCGTCGCCGCCAAGCGCGGGCTCTCGTTGAGCGTGGTCGATGGGCTGGTCTCCAAATACACCGATTCGCGCGGGCTCGGTTTCTCAGGTGAACCAGGTGTGAATGTGCTCGAGCTGAATCTCGCGCTCGATCGCCTCAGCGGAGGGACGAGCTGATGTCCACCGTGAACACAGGAAGGACAAGCTGATGTCTGCTGTCAACGCAACCCACGAGCGCCAAGCGATCTCCCTGTTCCAGCGCGACATCGTAAAGCGCGCCCTGCTCGACAGCCTCGTCAAGCTCGACCCACGCGTGCAGATTCGCAACCCGGTCATGTTCGTCGTGGAGATCGGCTCGGTAATCACGACAGTCACCTGGCTGATCCAGGCCTTCGGCGGCAAACCGCTCGGCGGCGGCCATACCCTAAAGGGCACAGGCGATCCTGCTTGGTTCACCTTCACGATCGCCTTCTGGTTGTGGCTGACGGTCATCTTCGCCAACATGGCCGAGGCTTTCGCCGAGGGACGTGGGCGCGCGCAGGCCGACACATTGCGCAACATGCGCAAGGAGACCGTCGCCACGCTGCCCGACGGCTCGATGAAGGCTGCCTCCGCCTTGACACGGGGTGACATCGTGGTGGTCGTGGCGGGCGAGTTGATCCCGGGCGATGGCTCCGTGATCGAGGGCATCGCCACCGTGGATGAGTCGGCGATCACGGGCGAGTCCGCGCCGGTGATCCGCGAGTCCGGCGGCGACCGCAGCGCCGTCACCGGCGGCACGCGCGTCACCTCCGACCGGATCATCGTCGAAATCACCCAGGAGCCGGGGAAGTCGTTCCTGGATCGCATGATCGCCTTGGTCGAGGGCGCCGAGCGGCGCAAGACACCGAACGAGATCGCGCTCAACATCCTCTTGGCTGCGCTCACCCTGATCTTCATGATCGTCGTCGCCACCTTGCGGCCGTTTGGCTTGTTCGCAGGCACTTCGATCTCAGAGACGACTTTGATCGCGCTCTTGGTGGCCTTGATCCCGACCACGATCGGGGCCTTGCTCTCGGCGATCGGCATCGCCGGCATGGATCGCTTGGTGCGGCGCAACGTGCTCGCGCTCTCCGGCCGCGCGGTGGAGGCCTCCGGCGATGTTGACGTGCTCCTGCTCGACAAGACCGGCACGATCACGCTCGGCAATCGTCAGGCGTCCGAGTTCATCCCGATGCCCGGCGTGCCCGAGTCAGAGCTGGCGGAGGTCGCACAGCTGTCCTCCTTGGCCGACGAGACGCCCGAGGGCCGCTCGATCGTGGTGCTCGCCAAGACCTATGGCATCCGCGAGCACGACATGACCACGCTGAACGCCGAGTTCGTGCCATTCACCGCCCAGACGCGCATGAGCGGTGTGGACATCGACGGACGACGCCTGCGCAAGGGGGCGGGCGACTCGATCGTCCAGTTCGTAGAAGACGAGGGCGGGCAGGCGCCGCCGGAGCTGCGCGAGCAGCTCGACCGCATCGGCCGCGAGGGAGGCACGCCCCTGGCGGTGGCGCGCGACAACCAGATCCTCGGCGTCGTCTACCTCAAGGACACGATCAAGCAGGGCATGAAGGAGCGCTTTGACCAGCTGCGCGCAATGGGCATAAAGACTGTGATGGTCACCGGCGACAACCGCCTCACCGCCGCCAAGATCGCCGAGGAGTCAGGTGTGGACGACTTCCTGGCCGAAGCCACGCCCGAGGCCAAGCTCGAGCTGATCCGCGAGCAGCAACAGGATGGGCGCCTGGTCGCCATGACCGGGGATGGAACCAACGACGCGCCTGCACTTGCCCAGGCCGACGTCGGCGTCGCTATGAACACCGGCACCCAGGCCGCGCGCGAGGCCGGCAACATGGTCGACCTCGACTCCAACCCGACGAAGCTGATCGAGATCGTCGAGGTCGGCAAGCAGCTGTTGATCACCCGCGGAGCGCTCACCACCTTCTCGATCGCCAACGACGTCGCCAAGTACTTCGCGATCCTGCCCGCCATCTTCATCACGACCTATGCCACGAGCGCCGGCGGAAAGGGACCTCTGCACGTGCTGAACGTAATGAACCTCGGCACGCCTCAGTCGGCGATCGTCTCGGCGATCATCTTCAACGCGCTCGTTATCCCGCTGTTGATCCCGCTCTCGCTGCGAGGGGTTCGCTATAGGCCGATCGGCGCGAGTGGCCTGCTGCGACGCAACCTCTTGATCTACGGCCTCGGCGGCATCGTCGCGCCGTTCATCGGCATCAAGCTGATCGATTTGATCGTGCACAACTTGCTTGGAGGTTAGGGTTGTTTGTGTGAGTGACGATCGACACGCCTCAGACGGTTCTGGACCGAGCGGGCCAAGGACGCAGTGACCGAAGTGTGCTCCGTACACGAGGGAGCGAGGACGCAGACCCCGCGAAGCGTCCAGGGCCGTCTGAAGGTCTTCATAGGCATGGCCGCGGGAGTCGGCAAGACCTACCGCATGCTGCAAGAGGGGCGCTCCGAGGCGGAGAGTGGGCGCGACGTAGCGATCGGCTATCTGGAGCCTCACGGGCGTGAGGAGACCACCGCCCAAGCCGCGGGCCTTGAGCAGATCGCGCCGCGCATGGTCGACTACCGCGGCACGCCGCTGGCGGAGATGGACTTGCCGGCGGTCTTGGCGCGCAAACCCGAGCTGTGCCTGATCGACGAGCTGGCGCACACCAATGCGCCCGGCACCGAGCACGAGAAGCGCTACGAAGACGTCCAGGACGTGCTCGCCGCCGGCATTGACGTGTTCTCGACCGTCAACGTCCAGCACCTGGAGAGTCTCAACGACCAGATCATCCAGCTGACCGGCACGCGCGTGCGCGAGACGATCCCCGACGAAGTGCTTGCCTCCGCTGACGAGGTCGTCCTGATCGACCTGACCCCCGAGGCCTTGATCGAGCGCCTACGCGCCGGCAAGGTCTACAGGCAGGAGCGCGTGCCGGCCGCGCTCAACAACTTCTTCAAGATCGAGAACCTCTCGGCCTTGCGCGAGACGGCCCTGCGCCACGTTGCCGAGGGTGTCGAGATCAAACGACTGGCGCCCACTCCGCTTGTGTCTCGCCGCGACGAAGGCATCGCCGAGGCGAGCGCCGGAGATCGGATGCCCACCCACCCCCAGGCAATCGCCGAGCGCCTGCTTGCCTTGGTTGCGCTCGCGCCGCACTCCCAGCGGATCGTGCGCCGCGCCTCGCGCTCGGCCGAACGCCTTGGGGCTCGCCTGGACGTGCTCGTCGTGCGCCCGCCCGGCAGGACGCCGAGCGCCTCAGACCGTGACCAGCGCGAGGCGCTCAGGCGCCTCACGGCGATGCTCGGTGCGCGGCTGCTCGTCGAAGAGGGAGAAGACGTCGCGGCCGTCGCGATCGAGACGGCTCGCCGGCTCGCGAGCACCTACGTCTTGATGGGCGCTCCCACGCCACGCCGCGGCCTCAAGCGCTTCTCCGAGCCGCTCGTCATGCGCCTGCTCGAGGGCCTGCCCGGCATCGACGTGCGGATCGTGGCCGACCCCACCCTGCGCGAGGAGGGACGCGCGGACTAATCGCGAAAGATTGCTTGCGCAGCGCAACGTCTCGCCGCATAGGCTGTTGCTATGAACATGCCCACACACCTTCGCCCAAGCACACTTCTGCTCGCCCTGCTCGCCGTTGGCTCTTTGTCGATCGGCGCCACGAGCGCTCTCGCCGGCTCCTCCGATCACGGCGCAAGCGCCTCCTCCAACGCTCGCGCCCACACCTCCTCGTCATATCTGACCGGTATCGGCGATCAGCAGACCAACATGTTCACGAACCCACTCTGGCTGCAGTTGCACACCAAGATCTCGCGCTACATAGCCCCCTATGACGCGGCTGTGCAGCCCTACTCCCTGCAGTTGGCGCGAGAATGGATCGGGCAGGCCGAAGCTGACCACCAGCAGGTACTCGTCGCTTTCTACCACTCCGAGTACACGCCCACGAAGATGCCGAGTGTGACGGTCTATCAGCGCGACGTGAAGAAGTTCCTCGCTCTATTCCCGAAAGTGAAGCAGTACCAGGCTTGGAACGAGGCCAATCGCGGCACCATCGTCGAAATCGTCAAAGGCAAGCGGCACACTGCGCTCGTGTCTCCTTCGGCGAGTCAGTCGGCCCAGTACTACAAGGCCTTGCGCGCTGTCTGCCGTGGCTGCTCGCTGACCGGCCTGGACATCCTCGACGGGCCCAGCGTGAGCCCCAGCCTGCGCTACATCGCCGCCTACAAGCACGAGATCGCGCACCTGAAAGTGCCCATGCCGCAACTGTGGGGCTTGCACAACTACTCGGACACCAACCGCTTCCAGAGCATCCGCACCCGCGCGATCCTGGCCGCCGTGCCGGGTCAGGTGTGGCTCACCGAGACCGGCGGGATCGTGCAGTTCGGCAGCACCTTCCCCAACAAGAAAGGCGCGGGCCTGACCCGCGCGGCCAAGGCGCTCTCCTACATGTTCAAAATCGCCGCCTCCAACTCGCGCATCAAGCGCCTCTACATCTTCCAATGGTCAGGCGCCACCGGTGCGGCTCGCTTCGACGCCGGTCTCACTGATCCGAGCTACCTGCCGCGGCCTGGCTATGTGGTCGTGTGCAAGCAGCTGCACGCTGCCAAATGCAACGTCAAAGTGAGCAAACGCTGAGCTGAGCTGGATGCTTCGCTGAGCGGTGCATTCGCTCAGCTTGCGACTGGGCGGCTGCGTGGTCTGTTGACGCCGCCTGCGAACAGGCGGGCGGTGAGCAGCGCGATCAGACCGGCGAGCGCCGCGAGTGGGGCCAGCGTGCGCAGGGGGTAGTTGCCGAAGCCCTTGTGCAGAGCCGTGTTATCGCCGGCGCCGACGATCGAGAGCAGTCCGCGGTGGTCGATTCCGAGCAGCGTCGGTCCCAGAGCGGCGAATAGGCACCAGCCGACTATTACGAGTATCCCGGCGATGAGCGAGGTGCGTGAGATGCGCGTGCGGGCGGTGGCGAGCGTGCCGAGCAGCACAGCGCCGCCAGCCGCTAGGAAGAACGGCCAGATCCCGCCCCAACCGCGACCGAGGCCGAAAGCGCTTGCGATCGTGGGCTGGAAGAAGCCCTCGCGCAGATAGCGCGCCCACACGACCGCCTCGGTCTCATAGCCGATCAGCGGATGGGTGATGGTGGCGATGATCGTCGTGGTCAACGAAACGCCCGCGAGCGCAATCGTTGGTCCTTGATAGCGCTTCAGCGTGATCCCGATCGGCAGAGCGAGGAAAGGCAGCATCGTCATCAGGAAGCGCGGCCCCATGAAACCGCCGCCGAAGGGCAGGTAGTAGCCCGAGTTGTAGCCCACGTAGCAAACGCAAACGCCCGCGATCGTGAGCGCCTCCGCTCGTTTGCCACGTCGGTAGAGCAGCCACGTGCCGATCGCGCCCATCGCCAGCACAGGCGAGATCGTCAACAGGCCGCGTGAGTCGAGCAGCAGCGTGGCCATCACCTTGAAGCTCGGCAGCCCGATCCCGAAGAAGCCTTTCTGCTGGCGGGGAATGTTCGAGTAGGCCAGGTGCGTCCACGAGTGGAAGGCGTAGTGGTTGTAGAGCAAGAGCGGGATGATCCCGATCAGACCGCCGATCACATAGGCGCCCGCCCGCCGGGTGACCCCAAGGGGGGTGAGTGAGTCACGCCGCGAGAGCAGGTAGAGGCCGAGCACGAGCGCCACGAAGAACAGCGGGTACTCAGAAGCGCCCGCATAGCCCACAAACAGCCCGGCGACGCCGAGTAGCCAAGGGTTTGGCGGCCCATCTCGCTCCCACAGCATCAATGCGAACGCCGCGAAACCGAGGAAGGCTGTGAACACGTGTGAGAACAGCAATGTGGACAGCGGCAGCGCAAGCGTCCCGAGCCCGAGGATCACCGCGGTGGCGGCGCCATACCCAGGTTGCATGCGCTCGGCGAGATGCCCAACGAGCAGCAGCAGCAGCAGGCCTGGCAACACGTTCGCCCACAGACCGATGAAATAGATCATCTCGTCTTCGTCACGCTGCGCTTGTGAGGAGCGCGCCACACGTTCGGCGCCCAGCCCTTTCAGCGCGTCATAGAACGGGAGCGCGAACAGCGCGAGGCCGGGAGCGCGCGCTGAGTACCAGTGGCCCTTGTAGAAGGCCTTGTCGCCGGTGTTTTCTTGATACTGATCGATCGTGGTGCGGTCCCGGTCGAACGAGCGGATCAGGTCGTAGTGAGATGTTTGGTTCCAGGAGAAGCTCTGGATCATCGTGGCGTAGGCGACCCCTACGAGCAGGATCGCCGCCAACGCCATATTGCGCTTGGTGAGCACCCGCGAGGCGCGAGAGCCTTCTCGTCGCTCGCTCGTGGCGCCGGTTGACTGGGCACTGAGCGTGCTCATCGGTGTTTTGGGTTGTCGTGGGGCACTAGTCGGTCCCATGCAGGGCCTTTGGCCCTGGGCCGATCTCATAGATCACGAGCGTTCCGACCCGGTGGCGGGTGACGCCGAGCCCGGTGACCGGCCTCTGTGCGGCCGCCTGCAGATCGGGCGGCTCAGGGATCTCCGGGAGCTTGATGCCGGGCAATATTGGCATGACGGTGTGCAAGACCACCGTCTTTACCCCGTAGTAGCGCAGCTTCTCTACGCTGGCTCGGTCGGGGAAGGCGCTCATGCCGCCGCGCAGATCGTCAACGCTCGGCATGTCAAAGGTGCTGTTGCCCACTGGGAGCTTGTAGAAGCCGTTGGTGGAGAAGTACTGCCACAGACGGTCCGCTGCGCCATCGGTCGGCAGGTCCATCACCGGTCCCCTCAGCCCGATCTCCGCGCGTGCCGGCTGCGGCACAACCGGGTGGCCGAGGTGGCCGGCGCCCTCGCCGACGAGCCCCACCACGAGC
>JBAPMC010000071.1:0-5545 GCA_049278415.1 Solirubrobacteraceae bacterium | reverse complement strand
CATCCGAGGGCAGCGGCTTCTGGGAGAGATGGACAGCGCTTGTGACGCGTCGCCCCGGTTGGACGGCAGCGTTGGCTGCGATCGCGATGCTGGCGCTGGCGCTGCCGGCCCTGCACCTGCACACGACCGATGGCGCGTTGCGCCAGTTCCCCAAGGGGAACGAGACGCTGCGCGGCTTCCAAGCAGCCTCGGCGGTGAGCGGGGAAGGCGCGAGCAGCCCGATCGAAGTGGTGGCGCCCGCCGGCGCGGCGGCGCAGGCGCGAGGTGTGCTCGCATCCGATCGGGAGGTGCGCACCGTCGAGCCGGCGATCGTGTCCAGCGACCGAAGCGAGGTGCTGATCCGCGCGATCCCACGCCACGACGGTGAGTCCGCACAAGGCCACGCAGCGGTGGGACGGCTGCGCTCTCACATGCCGCCCGGCGCGCTCGTTGGAGGCACGGCGGCCTACCTGAACGACTACCACGCCGAGGTGATCGGCTCGATGTGGAAGGTGGCGCTGTTCGTGATGACGGTGACCTTCTTCGTGCTGATGCTGTTGCTGCGCTCGATCGTGCTGCCGCTGAAGGCAGTCGTGATGAACCTGCTGTCGGTAAGCGCGGCCTATGGCGTATTGACGCTCGTGTTCGGCACGGTGGAAACGCTGATACCCCCGCTCGTGCTCGCGGTGGTGTTCGGGCTCTCGATGGACTACGAGGTGTTCTTGCTCAGTCGCATCCGCGAGCGCTATGCCGCCACCGGCGACACACGCCGCGCGGTGGCGGAGGGATTGTCCTCGAGCGCTTCCACCATCACCAGCGCAGCGCTCATCATGGTGTGCGTGTTCTCCGTGTTCGCGCTCACCGGCGTGCCCTCGATCAGGCAGCTCGGCTTGGGCTGCGCGCTGGCGATCGCCATCGACGCGACGATCGTGCGGCTCGTGCTGGTGCCGACGGCGATGGAGCTGTTTGGCAAGTGGAACTGGTGGCTGCCGAGCGGGATCGCGCGTGCTTTGCCTGACACGTCGATCGAGGCCCTAGGACAGCATGCGGCGGCAGCCATGACAGTGGCCGAACCTCGCACAGCGGTTGTTGTGACCGATTGAAGCCGGGACGCGAGGGTCAGCGCACGACTAGGTTCACGAGCCTGCCGGGCACGACGATCTCCTTGACGATCTCATGCCCGTCGAGGTGCGCCTGTACGTTGGGGGCGGCGAGGCACAGCGCCTTCAGCTCCTCTGCACTGGCATCGCTTGGCGCCTGCACGCGGTCGCGCAGCTTGCCGTTGACCTGGCAGACGAGCTCGTAGGCGTCGCGTTCGAGCATTGCCGGGTCGGCTTGCGGCCACGGCTGCTCCCAGACGCGCTCGCCGGTGAGCAGGCTGTACATGTCAGAGCAGGTGTGGGGAGCGAACGGAAACAGCAACGAGGCTGCCGTTACAAGGCCGAAGCGCATAGTGTCGAGCTGCAGCTCCTCGCGCATGCGGGAGCAGTCGTTGAGCAGCTCCATGACTGCGGCGATGGCGGTGTTGAAGGCGAAGCGGCGCATGTCCTCAGAGACCTTCTCGATCGCCCAGTGAGCCTTGCGCACCAGCTCCAGGTCGTTGCCCTGGAGTGAGGCGCCCTCCCCGAGCGCATCGAGTGGAGGCAGCGAACCTTCGCCCAGGCGCTCGGCGGTGTCTGCGGCCAGCCGCCATAGGCGGGCAAGAAAGCGGTGGATGCCCTCGACGCCCTCATCCGACCAGTCGGCGTCCTGATCGGGGGGACCGACGAACAGGATGTAGCAGCGGGCGGTGTCGGCCCCGTAGCGATCCACGATCGAGGCGGGCGAGACGACATTGCCCTTGGACTTGCTCATCTTGGCGCCGTCCTTGGTGACCATGCCCTGCGTGAACAGCGCTTGGAATGGCTCCTGGAAGTCGAGCTTTCCGAGGTCGGCGAGAGCCTTGCAGAAGAAGCGCGCGTACATGAGGTGCAGGATCGCGTGCTCCACCCCGCCGATGTACTGGTTGACCGGCATCCAACGACGCAGCGCCGCCGGGTCCCAGGCGGCCTCTTCGTTGCGCGCGTCGCAGTAGCGCAGGAAGTACCAGGAGGAGTCGACGAACGTGTCCATCGTGTCGGTCTCGCGGCGGGCAGGGCCACCGCAGGCGGCGCACTCGGTGTTGACCCAGTCCTCGGCGGTGGCGAGCGGCGAGCGACCCCGGGGTGCATAGTCCTCGATGTCGGGCAGCAATACCGGGAGCTGATCGACAGGGACGGGTTGCAGCCCGCACTGCTCGCAGTAGACGATCGGGATTGGGCAGCCCCAGTAGCGCTGACGCGAGACGAGCCAGTCACGCAGGCGGTAGTTGACCGAGGCGTGGCCCTTGCCCTCGCGGTCGAGCCAGCGCACGATCGCAGTGAGCGCCTCGCGGTTGCCCATGCCGTCGAAGTCTGCGTGTGAATTGACCAGCGGTCCGTCCCCTGAGTAGGGAAGACCGTTCTCATCGCCACCTTCGGACGGGGCGCCTTCGATGACGCGGCGGATCGGCAAGTCGTACGCGCGCGCGAAGGCGTAGTCGCGCTCGTCGTGGCCGGGCACCGCCATGATTGCGCCGGTGCCGTACTCCATCAGGACGTAGTCGGCGACGTACATCGGGATTGGCTCACCGTTGACGGGATTGGTGACGGTGCGACCGAGCGAGACGCCGGTCTTCTGCTTCTCGATCGAGCCCCGTTCCTCGCCGGACTCGGTGAGGGCGTGGTTGATGTAGTCACGCACAGCCTGCTCTTGAGGCGTGCCTTCCACCAGACGCAGGACGTCGGGGTGCTCGGGCGCCATCACGAAGAAAGTGGCGCCGAAGAGGGTGTCGGGACGGGTGGTGAAAACGGGATAGTCGATCCCGAGCTCCTCGCAGCGGAAGGTGACCTCCGCCCCCTCGGAGCGCCCGATCCAGTTGCGCTGCATCGTCTTGACGTGCTCGGGCCAGTCGATGCCGTCGAGGTCGCCGAGCAGCCGCTCGGCGTAGTCGGTGATGCGGAAGAACCACTGCTCTAGCTGCTTGACTTCGACTACAGCGCCGCAGCGCTCGCAGCAGCCGTCGATGACCTGCTCGTTGGCGAGCACGGTCTGGTCGTTGGGGCACCACTTGACGGCAGCCTCACGACGGTAGGCGAGCCCTGCCTTGAAAAGCTCCAGGAAGATCCACTGGGTCCAGCGGTAGTAGCTGGGTTCGTGGGTGCTGAGCTCGCGCGACCAGTCGATGGAGATCCCCCAGGAACGGAACTGGCGCTGGAAGGAGGCGATCGAGGCGGCGGTTGAGTCGCGCGGGTGCACACCCGTCTTGATTGCATGGTTCTCGGCGGGCAGGCCGAAGGCGTCATAGCCCATCGGGTGCAATACGCGATGGCCGGTACGCCTGTGAAAGTGGGCGATGGCGTCGCCGACGGCGTATTTCTTCAGATGACCTATGTGCGGCTCACCGCTTGGATAGGGGAGCATCTCAAGCACATAAGAGGTGACGTCCTCACCCTCACCCGCCACAGGGTCGTTTGAGACCTCCCAAGTGTGCTCGTCAGCCCACACCTTCTGCCAGCGTGGCTCTATCTCCTGTGAGTCATAGCGGCGCTCTGTCATCGGACAGCGCAGGTTAGCGGGCGCCCGCGGACGATTCTCTGCGAGCACCCGCGCAGATCCCGGCCCAACCCGTGCACGCGACGGGCCAGGTTGGGAGCGTCAGGCGACCTGTTGCTCGAAGCGGGAGTAGGCGAGCACCGCCTCGACGATCTCAGCAGGGGCCGTCTGTGGCGAGCCGGCGTCGAAGGGTGGGTGGGGGTCGTACTCGAGCCCCAACTGGATCGCCTGGGCGACCGGCGCCCCTGAGATCTTCGCGGCGAGCTCGAGCGCCATGTCGATCCCTGCGGTGACCCCGGCGGAGGTGACGTGCTTGCCGTCGAACACAACCCGCTCCGCCACGGCGTCGGCGCCGAGGGCGCGCAGCTCCTCGATGGCCTGCCAGTTGCTGGTGGCGCGCTTGCCCGTGAGCAGGCCGGCGGCGGCGAGCATCAGCGAGCCCGTGCACACAGAGGTGGTCCAGGTGGAGGTGGCATCCGCTGCGCGCAGCCACTCGTGCACCGGACCGTCCTCCATCAGCGCCGCCTGCCCGGGGCCGCCGGGCACAAGCACGATCTCGGGGTTGGTGAGCTCGGCGATTGTGGCGTCTGCGAGCAGCGCGAGCTGCCCTGTATCCGTGCGCTTTGGCTCTGCGTGCTCGGCGACGAACGTGACCTTGGCGCCCGGCAGCCGGCTCAGTACCTCATATGGACCGACTGCGTCGAGTGCGGTGAAGCGGTCGTAGATGAGTATCGCGATGTCCATGTGTGCCTGCCTCTCGTGGTTGGTTTGGATTGGGGGTCGTTCTCGTGGGTGGGCCACTCGTGCGCGATCAGGCCGCCGCTGTCGCCTCAGAGGCTGACCCAGCAGGGTGAAAACGGCGGCGGTACTCAGCCGGCCCGACGCCGAGTGCGCGCAGGAAGGCACGGCGCATCGTCTCGGCTGTGCCAAAGCCACACGCGCTCGCTACTACAGCGACCGACTCCGCGCTGTCCTCGAGCGCCCGACGGGCGGCCTCGAGGCGCACGCTCTCTACATAGCGGGCGGGCGTGACTCCCGTCTCGGCACGGAAGCTGCGGGCGAAGTGGCGCGGGCTCATGTTGGCAAGCTCGGCCAAGCTGTCCACCGACAGATCGCCTGCGACGCTCTCGACTATGTGGCGACGGACCTCACGCAGAGGTCCCCGAACCGGCTCCTGAGCGGCAAGCGTGGCGCTGAACTGGGCTTGGTTGCCGGGACGGCGCAGGAACAGCACGAGATGGCGGGCGATCGTGAGCGCGGCGTCACGGTCGAGGTCCTCTTCGAGCAGCGCGAGTGCGAGGTCCATTCCAGCGGTGACGCCCGCCGAGGTCCAGATATCGCCGTCGCGCAGGAAGATCGGCTCAGGGTCGACGCGCACGGCAGGGTGGCGACGGGCAAGCTCGGCGGCAGCCGCCCAATGGGTGGTGGCGTTGCGTCCGTCGAGCAACCCAGCGGCGGCGAGCAAGAACGCGCCGGTGCATACTGAGGCGGTGCGTCGAGCATGGGCTGATGTGCGCACGATCCACTCGATCGTGGCCTGATCGTCGCTCGCCTCGCGTGAGCCATAGCCTCCCGCAAGGATCAGCGTGTCGAGTTGTGCGGGAGTGTGGGCAAAGTCGCCGTGAGGCACGATCGTGAGCCCACTCGAAGTGCGCAGCGGAGCGCCGTTGCGACTGAGTATGAGCACCTCATAGCCGCGATCTGCCCGCCCAGTGGCCTCGATCAGGGTTTGAGCGCCGGCGAAGACCTCGAGCGGGCCGGTGACGTCGAGGCTTTGAACCCCTGGGAAGACGAGGATCACCACTTGGCGAGGGCGCTCCCGCCGCCTGTTCGTCGCTTGCGCGTTCTTTCCGGGGGACATCGTTCGATCATGCCCGAGCACGAGCTTGTCCGCAAGGACGAATTTCCAACCTTTTCTGCCAGCGGCTACCCGATGGTGCTCACATCAGTGGAC
>JBAPMC010000070.1:0-2400 GCA_049278415.1 Solirubrobacteraceae bacterium | reverse complement strand
ACCCCGGCCGGGCGCCGTCAGAGGGGACGGCGCTCAGTGGAGTAACCCGCAATAGCAGTGACGCAGAGAGCCGGTTCGGCCGTGAAGGTGTGATCGAGATCCAACGGGCACGGATTCTCACTGCGATGGTGGAAGTATGCGCGCAGAAGGGTGCTGCCAATGTGACTGTTGCGCATGTGGTTGAGCGCGCGGGTGTGTCGCGTCGCACCTTCTATGAGATCTTCAACGACCGTGAAGCGTGCTTTCTTGCCACATTCGACGAAGGGATCGCACGCGCGGCGGGGTGTGTGCTTGACGTATATGACCCTGAAGCGAGGTGGGTTGAGCGGATCGAGAGCGCTCTCACGGCCCTGCTTCGGTTCTTTGACACCGAGCGTGATACGGGTCGGCTGCTGATAGTCGACTCGCTCGGCGCCGGAGCGGGAGCGCTCGAGCGCCGTCAGCGCGTGCTCATCCAAATGATCACTGTCGTAGACGAAGGGCGTGCCCAGGCAAAGGCAGGTTCAGGGTTGCCACCGCTGACTGCGGAGGGCATCGTCGGTGGTGTTCTGTCGATCGTGCACGCACGACTGTTGGAAGATCAAGCGCGGTCGTTGCTGGAGCTGACCGGTCCGCTCACGAGCATGATCGTGCTCCCATATCTCGGGCCTGCCGCCGCCCGTAGGGAGCTCGCCAAGCCGACTCCCAAGCCCCATGGGAATTCTCATCGAGCGGAGCCCAACCCCTTGGGTCAGTTGGATATGCGACTCACGTATCGCACGGTGCGCGTGTTGCTGGCCGTCGCCGCGAGCCCGGGTGACTCGAATCGTGCGGTGGCGGATCGGGCTGGGATCAGTGATCCGGGACAGATCTCAAAGCTGCTCTCACGTCTTGAGAAGCTCGGCCTCCTCTCGAACTCGGGCCTTGGTGCAGGCACGGGCGCGCCAAATGCTTGGACGCTCACAAAGCATGGTGAGGAGGTGCACGGTGCCCTCGCAACTCAGAGCTAACGTCCTTGACCATCCCGGCCGCGAGGGCGGGCATGTCGCTGAGATGCAACGCCGGCGGTTGCTGCTCGCGTTTGCGGAAGTCCTGGCTGAGAGTGGCTTGGAGGATACGGGTGTGGGTCGTGTTTGTAAGCGTGCGGGTGTCTCACGCCGCACCTTCTACGACCTGTTCGAGGATCGCGAAGCGTGCTTCGTGGCGGTGGTGGATGTCACCACCGAGCGCATCTCACAGAGCGCTCTCCCTGTATACACAGGGAACGGTCGCTGGCGTGAGCGGGTGCGCGCGGCGCTTAGCGTTCTGCTCGGGTTCCTGCAGGAGGAGCCAGTTCTCGCGCGCGTGTGCCTGATCGAGACGCTGAAGGCCGGACCTGCAGTGGCAGAGCGTCGTCGCAGAGTGCTCGACGCGCTGGCTGCTGCGGTGGATGGGGGCCGCTCGGAATCCAAGACTGGCGCGGAGCCCCCTCCCCTTACAGGACAGAGCACGGTCGGTGGGGCCGTCTCGGTGATCCACGCGCACGTGCTGGAAGGTCATCCGGGTCCGCTGATGGACCTCCTGAACCCCCTGATGAGCATGATCGTCCACCCCTACCTCGGTCCTGCTGCTGCGCGACGCGAGCTCTCCCGTGATGTGCCGCAAGCATCGCCCGTGCACAACGACCACATCCCCAAGCGCGCACGCGACCCTTTCAAGGATCTCCCGATCCGCATCACGTTCCGCACCGCTCGCGTGCTCGCCGTGATCGCTGTGCAGCCAGGCGCCAGCAACCGCCAGATCGGCGATATCGCGGGCGTCTCAGACCAGGGTCAGATCTCCAAGCTGCTCAGCCGCCTAGCGGGGTATGGGCTGATCGAGAACCAGGGTGAGGGCCACATAAAGGGCGAGCCAAACGCGTGGACTCTCACGGAGCTGGGTCAGGCGATCCAAGAGACTATTGCTGGAGCTACGCCACATATGGCGTCGAGCGCTCACTGACATTCTCGAAGTCCTCGACGTGTCGCCTTAGGCGGCCGTCAGGAAATCCGCTACGCGCTCGATCGCCTCAGGACGGTCAAGCCACCACCAGTGTCCGGCGTCGGGTAGCTCGACTAGCTCGCTGTTCGGCAGAGCCTGCGCGTACTCGGCAGCGAAGCGCTTGGGGATGTACGGGTCCTGCATCCCCCACAGCACGAGCGATGGCATGTCCAGCCGCGACAGGTGCTCGCCCGCCTTCGCGAGCACGTCGCTCGGGGAGCTGCGATAGAGCCGCAGGATCGCGCGTTGGGTGCCTTGGTCGAAGTGGTCGAGCACGGAGTCGATCCACTGCTCCGGCAGCGGGCCCGGAGTGACATTCGACTCGCGTGTGGAGCGGCGCAGCACCCAGCGCGTCATCGCTCCCATCGACAGCTCCCCCACGATCGGCGTGCGCCACAGGCG
>JBAPMC010000069.1:0-13496 GCA_049278415.1 Solirubrobacteraceae bacterium | reverse complement strand
ACATAGCGGAGCGCTGGGTACAGGGCTTCTATCCGATCTATGCGGCCGCCCAGCGTACGTTCGGGGTCAACTGGCTGCTGATCGCCTCGATCCACAAGCAGGAGTCGGCCTTCTCGACCGCGCCGAGCACCTACCAGGGACTCAACTTCGCCAACTGCTGTGGCGGGCCGATGCAGTTCAACGTCACCAACGGCCCGGTCACCACCTGGGCGCTGGTCAACGACTCCTATCGCTATGGAACGCGTCCCGTCGCCTACGACCACATGACCGCCAAGCACCCTTCGATCTACGACGACTTCGACGCAATCATGGCTGCAGCCCACCTGCTGTCCGCCGACGGGGCCGGCTCCGCGCTCGACGGCAGCGCCTGGAACGCCGCCTATGACTACTACGGCCACGACGCAACCGGTGTCACCTACGCTGACCAGGTGCTGGCCCGTGCGATTGGCTGGTCACAGCATGGGTTCTGCATCAACTGCGGTGTGGAAACCCCACTGGTGGAAGCGGTGCACGCCACCTACGGAGCGCCAGCTGCCGCCACATTCGAGGCAGCCACTGTGGCAAGTAGGAAGCGCTCCAAGCCGCGCCACCGCTAGCGACTGCCCCGTCGGGCGACCGATGCTGTTCGCCGCTCGTGCGAACGACGTTGCCCGCTCAGTCGCGCGACCGACACCGTCGCCACGGCTGGGCGACAGGACACCCGCCCGGAAGCCAGTCCGAACGGGCGCCTGTCCTCAAAGCGAGGTTGTTCAGGTGAGCGTGCTCAGGCGGCGTTGGCCTGGGCGATCAGCTCGCCTGCAACACGGTCGGTCGCCCCCGCAGTGCCTCCGAGCAGACGCCTGGAGAGCTGGGCGCGGCGGAAGTAGAGCGGCGCGTCGTGCTCCCAGGTTGCGCCGATGCCGCCGTGCACGGAGATCATGGTGCGCGCCCCATGATCGAGCGCCCGCCCAGCCACCGAGCGCGCTGCGCTCGCCGCAAGCGGGAACTCCGCCGGCGCGCCGTTACGCGACCAGCCCGCGTAGTAGAGCAGCGAGCGTCCGTTCTCCAGCTGACGCAGCACCTCGGTGAGTGAGTGCTTCACCGCCTGGTAGGAGCCGATTGCCCGTCCGAACGTATGGCGCTCCTTTGCGTTTGCCACAGACACCTCGAGCGCCGTCTCAACGCTGCCGAGCGACTCAGCCGCAATCAGCGCCTGCGCCAAGTGCCACGCGCCGGCAAGCGACTCCTCGGAGGCGTCGAGCACCGTCGCTGAGGCCTCCTTCAGCGTGACGTGTCCAAGCGAGCGTGTGGCGTCGTAGCGGTGCACGTCCTCTACCGACACGCCGGCGTCGGACGCCTCTATTGCGATGCCGACGGCTTTGCCCTCGAGCAGCGCAACACCCACAAGCAGGTCCGCGCCTGGAGCATCCGGCACGAACGCAAACGTGCCGCTGATGAGCGCGCGCCCATCGCCGTCGCTCTTTGCCTGTGGAGCGCAGGGGCGCGTGCTTCCGTGCGCCGGGTCCACTGTCCACTGGCCCGCCAGATCGCTTGGGGGCATCACAGGCAGGTAGGCGGCTCGACGCTCTCCAGTGGAGAGCGCCTCGAGCAGGTCGCCTGCTGCAGGTGACTCGCCCAGGATCGCCGTGGCGGGCAGGTGCCCGAGCAGCGCAACCGGCGCCAGCACGCGCCCGCACTCGCTGAGCACGAGCATCGCGTCGAAGGCGTCCAGTCCGGCGCCGCCGTGGGCCTCGTCGATCAGTAGTCCCGGCCAGCCTGCCTCGCATGCTGCGGGCCACAGGTCGGGAAGTGCGCTGTTGTCGCCGTCGAGCGCCTCACGGGTAGCCTCAAGCGTCTTGAAGCGCGAGAGCGCCCCGCGGGCGGCCTCGCGCAGGAACACCTGCTCGTCTGAGAGTGCGAGGTTCATGCCGCAGCTCCTTCCTTGGAGCGCAGCTCTGAGAACGGTATGCCCTTGTCCAAGCGTGGCTCGGGGGGCAGGCCGAGCACGCGCTCGCCGATCGTGTTGCGCAGGATCTCTTCGGTGCCGCCAGCCGACTTCAGGCCTGGCAGGAAGGAGATCATGTAAGCCCACTCGCTGTCCTCATCCAGTGCGTCGGGGCCGAGCACGTCTGCGATCAGATCGCCGGCTTTGATTGCGCCGTTGACGATTGTCACCTTCGCAAGCCCTGCCTCCGGCCCCGGGATCTGGCCTTTCTGAAGGGCCGTGAGCGTGCGGTAGCCGGTGAAGCGCACGGCAAGTAGTTCACTTGCGATCTCACCAAGCTGCCTGCGCACCTCGGGGTCGCGCCGGCCGTGCTCGTCTGAGGCGATGCCCTTGGCGAAGCGCACGGAGTTGAAGCCGAGACCCTCGCCGCCGAGGCCGATGGTGACTCGCTCGAACATGAGCGTGGTGAGCGCAGTGCCCCAGCCGTTGCCCACGCCGCCAACTACAGCGTCGGCATCGAGCACCACGTCGTCGAGGAACACCTCATTGAACTCAGCCTCTCCCGATATCTGACGCAGGCCCCTGACCGTGACGCCTGGAGCGTCCATCGGCAGGATGAACATGGTCAGCCCCTTGTGCTTGTGCTGCTCGGGGTCGGTGCGGGCGAGCAGCAGCCCGTAAGAGGAGAACTGGGCGTTGGTGGTCCACACCTTCTGCCCGGTGAGCCGCCAGCTGCCGTCATCCGCCTGGCGCGCGCGGGTCTGCACCGCCGCCAGATCAGAGCCGGCCGCTGGCTCTGAGAAGAGCTGGCACCACACCTCGTCGCCATGCAGCAGCGGGGCGAGGTAGCGCGACTTCTGCTCCTCCGCGCCGTGGGCGATGATGGTTGGGCCGAGCATTCCAACGCCGATCGCATCGAGGATGCCGGGCACGCCGGCACGGGCGATCTCCTGATTGCAGACGACCTGCTCGATCGGTCCCATGCCCTGGCCGCCGTACTCCTTCGGCCACGTCACTCCGGCGAGCCCCGCCTCGGCGAGCTTGCCCTGCCATGCGCGTCTTGCGGAGACGATCTCCGCCTCGTCCTGCAGCGCGTCGGGGTGGGTGGGGTTCCCAATCACCGGCGCCTCTCCCTTGTGCTCCTGCAGCCAGGCGCGCACTCTGGTGCGATGCGCCGCCTGCTCAGCTGTGTCGTCGAGGTCCACGATTCTCCTTTGGCTGACTGGCCAGTCAATACTTAGAAGCAAAGGCTACTCCCTGCACAGCCTCCGTGGCCCCGGCCGGCCCGGCTGGTCAGCGACCGGAGGGAATCGGCGGTGCGTGAACGGGCGCCTGGTGGTAGACGTTCTCGAATCCCTGGTTCAGCAGGTAGGCGGCTTGGCGTCCGAGTTCGGGGGAGTGCAGCAGCACCACGCCGAGCCGCACTCCACCACGCTCGGCTGTGGCGACCAGGCAGTCCCCCGCCAGTTCGGTGTAGCCGGTCTTCAAGCCCGTCGCGCCCGGATAGCCGTATACGAGCAGCGGATTGTTGTTGTAGAGATAGAGCTTGCCGCCCTTGATCGGAAAAGGCAGCACAGCCTTGTAAGTGCGCACGATGTGCGCGATTAGCGGCTGCTTTAGGTCAACATGGGCGAGCTCCGCCAGGTCGGCGGCGCAGGAGTAGTTGCGCGCGTTGAAGTAGCCCGAGGGAGAGGTGTAGTGCGTGCAGCCCATCCCCAGTCGTGCCGCTTCGCCGTTCATCCCGTCTACGAATGCGCTCTCGCTGCCGGACACGTGCTGGGCGAGCGCAACAGCCGCATCGTTGCCCGAGGGAAGCAGCAGCCCGTAGAGCATCGTCTCCATGCGTATGTGCTTGCCAAGCGGCAGCACACCGACCTTCGAGCCGGCCGACTCAACCGCCTGCTTGGTGATGAGCACGGGGGCGTCCGGCGGCGCCGCGCGCACAACGCGCAAGGCGGTCATCATCTTCGTGAGGCTTGCGATGTGCAGGTGCTCGAGCGGATTGAGCTGCCACAGCACCTGGCCCGTGTCGAGGTTGAACAGCAGTCCGGCGCGAGGCTGATGATGGAAGGCGATCTGCACGGGATCACCGCCGCTCAGGTTGAAAGCGAGCGGAGGACGCCCAAGCGGCAGACCGGCCGGGGAGTGGGTGGGGGTGGCGCGGGCGATGCTGCGGGCGTGACCCTTTGCCTGAGTGGATGGCGAGGTCGAGCCATGCGTGATGGCGGATCGTGTGAGCACGAACACGATCGCCGCGCACGCTGCGACCGTGATGAGCGCACCGCAGACGAGCAGGCGCCTGCGTCTGCGCCGGCGCTTGGCCCGCGCTCGCGTCCGTCGTGAGCCAGACCCTTGCGTGAGGAAAGGCGAGCTGCTCATGAGAGTCCCCTCATCTACGTGGAGGATTGCGCAACGCCCCGACGATCCCAACTGTGAGGATCACGAGCACGATCACCGACAGCACGGCCTGCACGCTGAGACCGAATTGCTCGATCCCGCCGATCGTCAGGAAGGCGAACCCGAGGATGAACGCGAGCGAGATCGCAAGAACGGCGACACGGGTCATCTGGGTTGGGTCTCGAGGGGGAGGATCGAGCGGAGACTATCCGCTCGACGCGAGCGGCCCGACACCAGGCTGCGGCTGCGGCACGTGCTGGTCGGCGTGATAGGAGGAGCGCACGAGCGGCCCGGCCGCCACATGGTGGAAGCCGAGCGCGTATGCGGCCTGCTCCAGCGCGGCGAACTCGTCCGGGTGCCAATAGCGCACGATCGGCAGGTGGCGCTCGGAGGGGCGCAGGTATTGCCCGACGGTGAGCACCTGCACGTCGTGTTCGCGTAGCACTGCGAACGTGTCCACCATCTCCTCGTGGGTCTCACCGAGACCCACCATCAGGCCGGACGTGGTGACCACCTCGCCTTCGCCCATCTCGGCGGCGCTGCGCAGCACTCGGCAGGATCGCAGGAACTCCGAGCCACGCCGCGCAATCGGGTACAGGCGCGGCACGACCTCCACGTTGTGGTTGAAAACGTCAGGACGCTCGGCGATCACCTTCGCAAGCGGCATCTCCTGGCCCTGGAAGTCGGGCGTGAGCACCTCGATCTGGCAGCCGGGCGCCTGCTTGCGCACCTGGCGGATCACGCCCACGAAGGCGGAGGCGCCCTTGTCGGGGAGATCGTCGCGGTCGACCGAGGTGACCACGGCATGACGCAGGCCCATGCGCGCGATCGAGCGTGCAACGCGCGCCGGCTCCAGCGGATCATTCCAGCTGGGCTTGCCGGTCTTCACGTTGCAGAAGCCGCAGCGGCGGGTGCAGGTGTCGCCGAGGATCATGAACGTGGCTGTGCCCCGCTCCCAGCACTCGCCTACGTTCGGGCAGGCCGCCTCCTGGCAGACGGTGTGCAGGTTCTCCGATTTGATCAGCTCGGTCAGCTCGCGATAGCGCTGTCCGCCGGGCGGGGGCACTTTGAACCAGGCTGGCTTGCGCTCGCGCAGCGGACGCACGTCTGAGCCGAGCACCTTCAGCACGTCCATGCCGCCGGGATTGGCGCGCGAGCGGGTGACATGCTCGCGGGCTGGGGCTGGGGCGGGGGCGGGGGCTGTAGTTGTGGCGTCGCTCATACAACCAGCGTCTCTCGCCCTGAGGGGTGCAACGAGGCTACGAACTGGGAGGAAGGGACAACGGCAGTCGCCGCTTGACGGCCATGAGCCTCACAGAAGCGCTGGGCGACACGCTGCGCAAACGCCTCTAGACCACCCTCAGGTGGGCGTCCTAGCTCCTGCTCGAGCGATGTCATGCTTACCCCGGCAAGCCCACATGGCACGATCCAGCTGAACGGCTCCAAGTCGTTGGTGACGTTCACGGCGAAGCCGTGTGTGGAGACTCCACGCGAGACGTGCACTCCAATCGAGGCGATCTTGCGATCCTCGACCCACACGCCGGTGTAGTCGATTCCCTCCTCGCAGCGTGAGTGAGCCTCGATCCCCTCCTCGGCCAGCGCGGCGACGATCGCCGCCTCCATTCTGCGCAGGTGGACGCCTATGTCTGCCACGCGCATGATCGGATAGCCCACGAGCTGGCCGGGTCCGTGGTAGGTGACTCGCCCGCCCCGATCGGTTGGCAGGACTTCGATGCCGCGCGAGCGGTAGAAGTCCTCGCCCAGCGACAGCTCCCCGTCGGCCGCACGGCGACCGCGGGTATACACGGGAGGGTGCTCCAACAGCAGCAGCGTGTCGGGCAGCTCATCGGCCTGACGGCGTGCCTGGATGTCGGCCTGCAGAGCGAGCGCGTCGCGGTAGGGCACGGCGCCCAAACGGCAAACAGACAACAGCCCATCCGAGCGAGTGACGCCGTCGCTATGTGTGTGGTTGGCGACTGCCATTTAGCCTCTCCAGCCTAGCCGCCTACAACGTCAACGCCGCCGGCTCCTCGAGCAGCTCGCGTATGCGGGCTAGGAACAAGGCGGCGTCTGCGCCGTAGAGGATGCGATGGTCACAGGCGAGCGTGACGCTCATCGTGTGGCGTGCGACGATTTGACCGTCACGAACGATCGCCCGCGCCTCGACAATGCCGACCGCGAGTATCGCCGCCTGCGGTGGGTTGATGATTGCGCTGAAGCTCGAGATGCCGTACATCCCGAGGTTGGACACGGTGAACGTGCCCCCGCTCAGCTCGGGCGGCGTGACGGTCCCCTCGCGCACTCGCTCAGCCAGTGCGCGCGTCTCGCGGGCGATCTCGCCGAGCGCCTTTGTGTCGGCGTCGAACACGGTCGGGACGACGAGCGCTCCACCTGTTGGACCCTCGGAGGAGACGGCTACCGCAACACCTACGTTCACACGCGAGTGCAGCTCGAAGCGACCGTCGCGGTAGCTGCCGTTCGCGCGTGAATGCTCACGCAACGCGAGCGCGCACGCCTTGACGATCATGTCGTTGTATGTGGGCGCGTCCACGTGCGACAGCCGCTTCAACTCGACGCGCAGCTCTACGCAGCGCTCCATGTCGATATTCGCCGTCAGCGTGAACTCCGGGATCGTGGCCTTGGACTCCGCCATTCGCCGTGCGATGGTGCGCTGCGTGCGCGATAGCTCAACGGTGGTGGTTGCGCCCTTCGCACTGGACACATCCTCGATCGACGGCGTCGCGGCATTCGCCACGGCAGTAGCGGGGGCGGGTTTCGAACCTGCGACCTCCTCCACGTCTGCCTTGATAATGCGCCCGCCGGGCCCGCTGCCGGCGATCTCTCCGAGATCGACACCCGCCTCCTGCGCGATTCGCCGGGCAAGCGGTGAGGCCTTCACACGCTGCCCTGAGGCGCCATGCGCCTTCGATGCGGTTTGGGCGTCGGTGGGGCTCCCATCTGAGGCTTCCCCATCGGCGATAGCCGTCTTGACACCCTCGACCCCGGTCGGCTCCTGCGTCCCCGCGGGCCCCTGCGTTCTCGCGGGCTCCTGCGTTCTCGCGGGCTCCGGCGTTCTCGTCGGCTCCTGTGTCCTCGCGGCAGGCGCGCCGTTGGCATGAGGCTCCCCGATCCGTGCGATCAGCTCGCCGACGGCCAGCGTGTCGCCCTCGCGCGCGACGGTTTGAAGGGCTCCCTCCAGGTCGGACTCGTATGTCATGGCTGCCTTGTCGGTCTCGATCTCGACGAGCTCCTCGCCGCGCTGCACGTGCTCCCCGTCCTGCTTGAGCCAGTGCAGCACCGTGCCCTCCTCCATCGTGTCGGACAGACGGGGCATCACCACGTCGGTCATCGCTGCGTCTCTCTGATCTCAGTGTCAACGCCGACTTGCTGCATGGCTTCCTGGATGGCGCCTGGCGCATCCTTCTCGGCGTCGCGCTCGCCGCCGTTAGTGAGGGCCGACACGGCTGCAGGGTCGCTCGCGCAATGGCGTCCGAGGACCCTCAGTGCGGCGTTCACTATTTGCGGCTCGTGCGGATAGGCGATTTCCTCAAGCGGCTTGGAGTAGGGCATCGGGACGTCCGCTCCGCTGACGCGCATCACGGGCGCATCGAGGTCGTCGAAGGCCTGTTCGGAGATGAGCGCGGCGAGGTTGGCGCCGACTCCGCCGTGGGGCCAGCCCTCCTCCACCACGACGCAGCGGTTGGTCTTCGCCACCGACGCGAGGATGGTGTCGAGGTCCAGTGGGCGCAGCGTGCGCGGGTCGATTACCTCCGCCTCGATGTCGTGCTCGGCGGCGAGCTGCTCGGCGGCGCGCTCGGCGGTTAGCGCCATCCGCGAGACACCGACAATCGTGAGGTCGCTGCCCTCGCGCGCTATGCGCGCTCGGCCGAAGGCAAGTGGCTGCTCGTCATTCTCGTCCACTTCGCCGCGCACTCCGTAGAGCGACTCGTGCTCGATGAATATCACCGGGTTTTCATCGCGGATCGCCGCCTTCAACAAACCGCGCGCGTCGCTTGCGGTTGAGGGAACCGCCACGAGTAGGCCCGGCACGTGCAGGAACATCGCCTCCAGGCTGTGTGAATGAGTGGGTCCAAGTTGGTGACCCGCGCCCTGTGGCATTCGCACGACTAGCGGCACGCGTACCTGGCCGCCGAACATGTAGTGGATGTGGGCGGCGTGGTTGACGATCTGGTCGAAGGCAAGCAGCGCGAAGTTGACTGTCATCAGCTCAACCACAGGGCGCATGCCCACCATTGCGGCGCCCACACCCATGCCCACGATTGTGTTCTCAGATATGGGCGTATCGCGCACGCGCCGCTCGCCAAACTCCTCGAGCAGACCGGAGGTGACCTTGAAGGCGCCGCCGAACACGCCGATGTCCTCGCCGAGCAGCAGCACGCTCTCATCGCGCGCCATCTCCTCGCGCAATGCGAGTTTCAGGGCATCGCGGTAGCGCATCTCGCTCATGAGAGGCTCCTGGACAGCCCGGGGCACGCCCGCCGACGCGGGCTCGTCTCCCTGGTTGAGTATGGGTAAGTCATCCATCCGCTCGGAGGGAGGGGTGATACTGGCGATGGGCCTGCTCGTCGCCAGCCCCCCGCGATGGGGGAAGCACGTATACGTCGTCATAGAGCGTGGCTGGGTCCGGGAAAGGCGATCTCTCGGCGAACTCCACCGCCTCCTCCACGCGCTGCATGGCGTCGCGGTCGATCTGCTCGCGCTGCTCGGAGGAGAGGATGCCCTCGCGCTCCAGCAGGTTGCCAAACGCGGGGATTGGATCACGCTCGCGCCACTCGGTGACTTCCTCCTTGGTGCGGTAGTCCTCTGGGTCTGCCATGGAATGGCCGCGGAAGCGGTATGTGACGGCCTCCACCAGCAGCGGCCGACGGTCTTCACGCACGCGTCTCACCGCCTCGGAGACGACCTGGTGGGTATCGAGGATGTCCATGCCGTCGCAGCGCATTCCAGGCACGCCGAGCGACTCGCCCTTGCGTTGCAGGTCGGTGACGGCGGAGTGGCGACTCAAGGAGGTACCCATGCCGAACTGGTTGTTGACCACCATGAACACCACCGGCAGGCGCCACAGCGCAGCGAGGTTCAGCGTCTCGCCGAACGTGCCCTGATTTGAGGCTCCGTCGCCGAATGTGCAAAGCGTGACCTCGCCCGAGCCACGCTGCTCGCAGGCGAGCGCGATTCCGGCGGCGATGGGCAGGTTGCCGCCGACGATGCCATAGCCCCCCATGAAGCGGCGCTCGGCGTCGAACATGTGCATCGAGCCGCCGTGGCCTTTAGAGCAGCCGTCCACACGCCCGAACAGCTCCGCCATCACCTTCTCGGGCGGCGTTCCGCGTGCCAGCGCGTCGCCGTGTGAGCGGTAGGTAGAGACCAGGTAATCCTCGTGGCGCAGCGCTCGCTCGCTGCCGACGATGGTGGCCTCCTCGCCGATCGAGAGGTGCAGGAAGCCACCGATCTTTGCGCGTGCGTACATCTCACCCGCACGCTCCTCAAAACGGCGGATGAGCACCATTGCGGCAAGCCACTCGCGTGCCACATCGGGCTCTCCCCATGGCGGGAGGCTGGCGGGCGGGACCACTGTCATCAGCCTTCCACGGTACTCCAGCGCGCGAGAAAGTCCTCGCGGTCCATGCGGCCCAGATCCTCGCGCACTTCCCGCGCGCGGCGGGAGGCGGTATGGGGGGGACAGTCCCAGAAGAACACCACCTCGCCGCCGCCGATCTCCACCACCTCGATGTGATCCACGCGGTCGGGACTGGCGAGGAATGCGGGCGCCAACCCGCCGCGGCGCACGATCAGGCGAAAGTAGCGGCCGGCCTTCACGGCGTGCGCCTCAGCGCGGCGTCGGCGGCTATGCCGGCGGCGACATGTGCTGCATCCTCTTGGACATGCGCCTGCTCAGCAAGGCTCGAGCTGTGAGTGCGGGCATATGCGCCCGCCTGCTCCAGGGCGCGCTCGCCTACGAACACGCGCTCGCCGACGCGCACGGCAGGCACATCGCTCACGCCTAGCGCGGCGGCTGCGGCGCTGGCGGCAGACAGCTGCTCGCCTACGGAGCGCAGCTCGGCGCCCTTCAGGACGGCGGCAGGATGCATCTCACAGGCGGCGGCTGCAATCAGCACGTTGTCGGTTGCGTCAAGCGCGCGCCCGCCGGCAAAAGCCTGGCGGAAAGCGGCTTGCGCAAAGGGCACCACTCGCCCAATCGACTTCGCATACGTGGCGGCGCGCATCGCGAAGGAGCTGTCGAACGGAAACGGCTGCGGCAAGCGCAGCTGCTGCAGCCCGAGCTCGGCTGCTCGTCGCTCCAACTCCAAGCGAAAGATCTCTTCGTCTTCGCGACAGCGAAACGCCTCGAAGGACTCGGCTCTCGCTAGCTCGCGTGCAAGCACCGGCTGCCACTCGGTGGCGACTGGCATCGTGTGCAACACCCGCTCCGCCGCGAGGTAGGCGAGCGGGCTCGCCAGGTCGAAGTAGAAGGCGGCGGCAGGCTCGGGCAGGGAATCGGTGGTTGCGATGGGCATCTCCTCTGAGACTAATCCTCAACGCAGCTCGCGCCATACAGGCACGCGCTCATGCCAGGGGCGCTCAGCCGTGAATCAGCCAGCCGTCGGTTGCGCGTCCTGCCTCCATCACAGCCTCGGAGAGGGTGGGATGCCCGTGGACGATGCGGGCGACCTCGCTGAAGCCGCCCTCAAGCGCCCGCACGTTGACGAGCTCCTGGATCAGCTCCGTTGCACGCGAGCCGACGATGTGGCCGCCGAGCAGCTCGCCGTACTTGGACTCGCCCACCAGCTTCACGAGGCCTGTGCGGTCGCCATAGACAGTGCCGCCGCCAACGGCGCCGTAGGGCACCTTGCCGACGACGACGTCATAGCCCTGCTCGCGCGCTTGCTCCTCGGTTAGCCCGAAGGAGCCGACGTTCGGCGTGCAGAAAGTTGCGCGTGGGATGTCTACATAGGAGAGAGGATGGGTGGGCAGGCCGGCGGCGTCCTCGGCGGCGATGATGCCCTCGTCGGAGGCCTTGTGTGCGAGGGCGGGGCCGTGCACGAGGTCGCCGATTGCATATATGCCGGCAGCGGTGGTGCGCTGCGCGCCGTCCACTCGCACGAGCCCACGCTCGTCGAGCTCCACGCCTGCATCGGCCAGTCCCAGCGCCTGCACGTCCGGGCCGCGACCGGCGGCGATCACGAGGTAGTCCACCTCGCCTGACTCCGAGCCGTAGGTGAAGCTGACGCTGCTCTCAGCGGACTCCACGCCTTCAAGGGGCGTGCTGGTGAAGATCTTGATTCCTTGGCGCTTGAGGCCCCGCTCGACCAGACGCGAGATGTCGGCGTCCTCGGTTGGGAGCACGCGATCGAGCATCTCGAACAGCATCACCTCGCTGCCCAAACGCGCAAAGCCAGAGGCGATCTCCGCCCCCGAGGCGCCTGCTCCCACGACGGCAAGGCGTGCCGGGAGCGTTGGCAGCGCCCACGCCTCCTCTGTGCCGATCACGCGTCCGCCGAACTCAACGCCGGGGATGGAACGCTTGACAGAGCCGGTGGCGAGAATCACGGTGGCGGCGATGAGCTCCTGCTCGCCGACGCGCACGTGGACGCCCTCGCTCTCGCTGCCGTTGCCTGCGCCGCTCTGGCGAGCAAGCGCAGCAGCACCCTCGATCAAATCGATGGAGTTCTTCTTGAAGAGACCACCAACCCCACCCACGAGCGTGGAGACGACCTTCTCACGACGACCCTGGACAGCCGTGTAGTCGACCTCCACGCCGCTCACGTTCAGGCCATAGTCGCCCGCCTCGCGAATCTCTGAGAGCAGGTCGGCTGAGCGCAATACAGCCTTGGCGGGGATGCAGGCGTAGTTGAGACAACGTCCCCCAACCTTGTCCTTCTCAATGACAGCGGTCTTCTTGCCAAGCTGGGCAGCCCGGATAGCGGCGACGTAGCCGCCGGGACCGGAGCCGATCACGATCACGTCATAGGAGGTATCAGCCATAGGCGCCTGAGCCTATCGCAGCGCTTCGTCTGTCTCGTGCTCCCCTGACCGGGGTCCTCGATCCCCAGCTTGGATGCGCCCCATTACGCGCACCAGCTTCCAGAACAGCCATCCGGCAAGCCCGATGCTGAGCGCGCACAGACCGGCGGCGAGCAGCGTCTTTGCGACGATCAGGGCGAGCGAGGTGACGATGATCTGAAAGGCGAGCAGCGCCTCGAAGCTGAGCACCGCCCAGTAGCGCCGCCGGTACATGCCCCAGCCGAGCAGCAGCAGCACGCCCGCGAGGAAGACGCCACCGGGCAGCGACCCCCCATTGCGCGAGAGATCGTGCACGGTGGCCACGCTCACGCATATGCCGAGAGCCAAAGCCACAGCCACCGCCACAGCCACGCGCAGCGCGATGGGACGCTCGTGCGGGCCTAGTGGCTCAAGCGCTGCCCGCGAGGCAAGCTCGCGTTCCTGGCGCGCGAGCAGACGTTGTTCACGCGTGAGGGGCTCATGTTGGTCGGTCATAGCTGCGGAACGCGGCTAGCGCCGGCCATCGCCATTCAACAGTGGTCGCAGCTCCAGTGCAGCACGCAGCGTGAGCGCTGCACGCTCGGGGTCGCGAGCCTCGCAGATGGCGCGCAGCACGCACACGCGCCCGGCGCCCGCGTCGAGCGCCGTGAGGATGTTCTCGCTGTCGATCCCGCCGATGGCGAAGAAGGGGACTCGGGCGTGGGCGGAGGCGTAGCTGACGAGCTCGGGACCAACCGGCGGCCGGCCGAGCTTCGTGGGGGTGGCGTGCACGGGGCCCACGCCGATGTAGTCGACGTGGGGCGTGCCATCGGGGAGGGCGGGCAGCGCGGCGTCGATCTGGCTGGGCGTGTGGGTGGAGAGCCCGACGAGCAGATCAGGACCGACGATTTTGCGTGCCTCAGCCACCGGCAGGTCATCCTGGCCCACGTGGACGCCGTCGGCGCGTACCGCGGCGGCGATGTCTGGGCGGTCGTTGAGGATGAACAGGGCGCCATGCGCGTCGCAGACATCAGCCGCCACCGAGGCGGCTTCGGTGAGGAACTCATCCTCGAGGTTCTTCTCGCGCAGCTGCACCACGTCAACCCCGCCAGCTATCGCCGCAGCGAGAAAATCGCTGAGGTCGCGATCGCCCGGCATGCAGCTGAACACGAGG
>JBAPMC010000068.1:0-6574 GCA_049278415.1 Solirubrobacteraceae bacterium | reverse complement strand
GGACCGCGCGGTCTGCCGCTGCTCGGCAACCTGCACCAACTATGGCGCATCGAGCGATCGCATCTCGTGGCAGAGGAGTGGGCCGATCACTACGGGCCGATCATCAAGTTCCATGTCGGCCGCCGGTTGAGCTTGTACGTCAGCGACGTGGAGGAAATCAATCGCGTGTTGCGCGAGCGCCCCGACGGTTACAGGCGCTGGCCGGAGGTCGAGGCCGCGTTTGAGGGGATTGGCTTCCCTGGTGTGTTCTCCGTTGAGGGGGATGCCTGGCGGCGTCAGCGTCGCCTCGCGGTCACCGCCCTTAACACCAACCGCCTGCATCGGCACTTCGGAGTCATCCACACCGCCGCTCAGCGGCTGCACGGAAGGCTCGCAGAGCTCGCACGCGACGGCGCTCCGGTCGACTTGACCGACGTGCTCACCTCCTACGCTGTGGACATCACCTCCATGCTGGCGTTCGGGGTCGACCTGAACACACTGGAGCACGGAAGAAACGAGCTGCAGGAGCACATCCAGCGGGTCTTCACGATGCTGAACTTCCGCCTCTTCTGCCCAATCCCCTATTGGCGGTGGATTCGTCTTCCGGCTGACCGGCGGCTGGAGCGCTCGTTGGGCGAGATCAACCGCTCGGTTGCCGGGTTCATCGCGCAGGCCCGCGAGCGCATGAGCGAGCGCCCCGAACTGTTCGAGGAGCCTGAGAACTTTCTGGAGGCGATGCTCGCCGCTCAAGGGGAGGACGGGACATTCACCGATGAGGAAATCATCGGCAACGTGTTCACGCTGCTGGTAGCTGGAGAGGACACGACCGCTCACACCCTCGCCTGGACGAGCTGGTTCCTTGCCCAGCACCCGGACCTTCAGACCCGGTGCGCGCAAGAGGCGAACGATGTGCTCGGCAACGAGGCGCTGCCGAGCGATCACGAGACCGTGTCGCGGCTGCCCTATTGCGAGGCCGCGCTGCGCGAGGCGATGCGCCTAAAGGGCGTCGCAAATGGACTCGTCGTCCAAGCGCTGGCCGACACCGTGGTCTGCGACACCCACATTCCCGCGGGCACCCGTCTGATCCTCGGAACCCGTAAGGCGTCCCGCGACACCGGCGGCGGCGCGGACTTCGAACCCGAACGGTGGCTAGACGCAGAGCAGCGCAAGGCGCCCGACCAAAAGTCGTTCCTGGCGTTCGGTGCCGGCCCACGCTTCTGCCCTGGGCGCAACCTCGCCTTCCTGGAGGCAAAGACGGCGCTTTCGATGATCGCCCGCAACTTCGAACTACAACTCGATGAGAGCGCACCGCCGGTCCAGGAGCACTTCAGCTTCACGATGATCCCCAAGGGCCTGCGCGTGCGAATCAAGCAGCGCGCCGCGACCAACGCAGCGCCCGGCCAGCTAATCGCCGTCGCTCCCTCAGAGGCGTAGCCAGATGAGCCCCCAGCCGACTCGCTCCATCGCTGATCTGCCCACACCGCCGCGGCTGCCGCTGATCGGCAACGCCCACCAGCTCGCTCGCACCTCGCGCATCCACTCGACCGCTGAGAGGTGGGCCACGCAGTACGGCCCGATCATCCGCGTGGATCTTGGCCGGCGGCGAATCGTCGGGCTCGCAGACGCGGAGGAAATCCATCGCATCCTGCGCGAACGACCAGATGGCTTCAGGCGCTGGCGCGAGCAGGAGACGGTGCTTGCGGAAATGGGACCACCCGGGGTGTTTGCAGCCGAGGGGGAGGACTGGAAGCGTCAACGCCGCCTCGTCATCACGGCGCTGAACACAAACCACCTGCACCGCTATTTTCAGGCGATACGCACGACCACCGGGCGACTGCATACACGGCTGACAGACGCCACCCAAGCCGACCGGGCCATCGACATCAGCGACGAGTTGACCTCGTACACGCTGGACACCATCTCGTGGCTCGCATTCGGCCACGACCTGAACACGCTCGATCGCGGCGACAGTGAGCTGCAGCAGCACATTCAACGGCTCTTCCACATGCTCGCGCGCCGTCTAGCCGCGCCCGTGCCCTACTGGCGCTTCATCAAGCTGCCCGCCGATCGCGCGCTGGATCGATCCGTTCAGGCGGTCGACCAGGCGATCAAGCGGTTTATCGAGCAGGCGCGAGAGCGCATGGCGGCCAGGCCCGAGCTGCGAGAGCAGCCTGAGAACATGCTGGAGGCGATGCTCGCCGCCCAGCAGTCCGAGGGCACCTTCACCGACGAGGAGATCGCGGGCAACGTGCTCACCTTGATGATCGCCGGCGAGGACACAACCGCGCACACACTCGGCTGGACAGTCTGGTTCCTGGCCTCGAACCCCGAGGTGCAGGAGCGGCTCGCGAACGAGGCGCAGAAGATCCTTGGTGAGCATCCCTACGTGTCCGACCACGACGCGCTCAACGGCCTTCACTATGGCGAGGCGGTGTTGAGGGAGTCTATGCACCTGAAGACCGTCGGCCCGCTGCTGACACTCGAACCGCTCGCCGACACCACGATCTGCGACACCCACATTCCAGCCAACACACGGCTGCTTCTGCTTCTGCGCCGGGCTAACCTCCAGTGGCGACCAGCGGACCAGTTCGACCCCGACCGATGGTTGCGAGAAGATGACGCGAGCACCTCCAAGTCACTCGTGTTCGGCGCCGGGCCGCGCTTCTGCCCTGGGCGCAACCTTGCGTTCCTGGAGGCCAAGAGCGCACTGGCGATGATCGCCCGCAACTTCCACATCGAACTGGACGACTCGACCGGCCCGGTGCATGAGCGCTTCAACTTCGCCATGATCCCCGACCGACTGCGGGTACGGCTACGCTCGCGGGAGCACGCATCGCATACCCCTGTCCCCGCCGCCGAAGCCGCCGGGTAGCCGCGATGGCATCACCTGACAGCGGCACGCAAGCCACAGCAGACCCTGACTACGCGCTGAGCTCCTCCGCGGAGGATGAGCACGAGCGGCTGTCTCGCCAATCCACGCTGCACGAGCCGTTCACGCGTCGTCTGTTCGAGCGCGCGGGGATCGAGCGTGGCATGCGGGTTCTGGACGTCGGCTGTGGGCCGGGCGATGTCAGCTTCCTTGTGTCCGAGTTGGTGGGCGCGGAAGGCTCGGTGGTCGGGGTCGAGCGTGACGAGCAGGCCCTCGCGAGCGCTCGTCGGCGGGCGTCCGAGGCCGGGATCGGCAACGTCGAGTTTCGGTGCGGGGACTTCCGCGAGATAGAGATCGACGGCGGGCCGTTCGACGCGCTCGTTGGGAGGTTCGTACTCATGTACCAGGCCGACCCGGCGGACGCGGTCAAAAGAGCCGCACGCCACCTCCGCCCAGGAGGGGTGGTCGCGTTCGCGGAGATCAACATGCCGGTAGGCTCGGCGGTCCCGGAGAGAGCTTTCGCGGACTGGCCGCCGACTCCCGCGTCTGAACAGGTCAACAGGTGGATGTACGAAGCGTTCGCCAAGCTGGGCACGCAGCCGGACATGGGCACGCGCCTACTCGAGACATTCGCGCAGGCTGGCCTGGAGCCGAATCCGAACCTGGAGACCGAGTTCGCTGTCGTCGTCGGCGAGGAGGCGATCAGCCACACCGTCGAATTCCTCAGCAGTCTTCTACCAGCGATCCTCGGCGCCGGGATCGCCACCGAGGAGGAGGTCGACATCGACACTCTCGCCGAGCGTCTGCGTGCCGGCACCAGCCCTGCCGGACGGGTCAGAGGCTGGCCCACCGGCATCGGCGCTTTCGCCACCAAGCCATCAGGAGCGTGACAGTCAGCCACTCGAGGAGGATCTCCAGGCGCTCGGCGGCGAGCTGAGCGACCCCTGGGTCGCGTAGCGTGTCCGTCCCGTTGGATACCTCGGTGCTGATCGCAGCCAAGGAAGGCCCGGATGAGGACGCGGCGATCAGCGGGTCGCGCTTACAGAGCAGTCGGCAGAATGGTCGTGGCTCCCAGTGCGAGGAGGATCGCGAATACGGCGAGGGGAGCTCCTCGGCGCGAGAATGCCACGAGCGATGGTTGGGCGTTTACCTGTCGTGCGGCACGCCACCACAGGAATGCAGAGAGAGACCCCGTGACAGCGATGTTGGGGCCGACGTTCAACCCCAAGAGCAGCGCGCGAGGGTGCGCGACAGCGTGCGCCGAGAGAAGGACTGCCGCAGGAAGATTGTTGATCGCGACCGACGCCAGCGCACCGATCCCCGCGGTGCCCCAACGCCCAGCACCGTCGAGCAGTTGCGCCGGCCCATCCCAGGACCGTGCGATGACTCCCACCGCAACACAGACCAAGAACAAGCTGATGAGGACGATCGGGCCGACGGCGCGCACAACCTCCCGCCACTGCAGGCGACCCCGCGCGACCTCGACCACCGCCAAGACCAGCCCCACCGCGAGAACGGGAATCGCCGGGTTTGCAAGCGCAATCGTGAGGACGGCTGCTGCCAGCGCCCCGGGTAGCCCCAAACCGAGACCGTCCCAGCTCGCACGCTGCGGGCGTTGATTTGGGGCTGCTCGCAGCCGGCGGCGAAAGAGCACGAACAGCCCCAGCGCGGTGGCGAGTGTCGCGGTGAGCGCGACAGGGAGCATTCGTGCGGCAAACGTGCCACCGGAGATCGGCTGATGGCTTAGGACGAGCAGGTTTGTGAGGTTCGACCCGGGTAGGTAGAGCGAGGATGCGTTAGCCATGTAGACCGTGGCGTATAGGAAAGCCTCCTCCTCGATGCCGCGTCCGCGAGCCGCATGAACGAGAACGGGCGTCAGGAACACCACGGCGGTGTCCAGGTTGAGCACGGCGGTGACGACCACTACCAGCAGCAGGCACGCGGCGAGCAGCACGACCGGCGGTCCGGCGAGACGCTGCACGAAACGTCCGGTCTGCTCAAATAGGCCATCGTGATTGGCGACCAAGCCGATCAGCAGCAACCCGGTGACGAGCACGAACGGGGGCCAGGCTTGTTCTGCTGCGGCGCTCAGATGCATCTGCGAAAGCCTGCCAGCTTTGACAGAGTCCATCGGCGATGCGGCGTTCATTGATGCGCAGCCCTGACTCGGGACAGGAAGGTAGGGCGAGCGAGTGGGAGCGCACCGCCTGGGCGGCCCTGTCCGTCGCTGTTGGTGCTGGCGTGCTCGCGGCCGTCGGTCGGTGGGATGTCGGCGACTTGCTCTTTGGTGGGTACTTCGCTGCGGCCGGTCTGCTCCTCTGGACCCAGAGTGTGCGGATAAGGCTCACCCGCTCAACGGCGCCGTTCACGCGAACCGTAAGCCTTGTTCTTGTCGTTGCGTTCTGCGTCGGTGTGCTACTCGGGGCACTTGATGTAGTCACTGGCGGTGTTGTCTAGGCGCATTCGGCGGGCTGGCGTTTGGGGGCGCGTCACTCCCGGTTTGCCCGTCAGACTGCTCGAAGATGGCGTTCGTATCTGCTCAACCCAATGTGCCCGGTCGCGGGATCGTGGCGAGCTACAGCCCCCGTTTCTGGATGCTGGTGGCGCTGATCGGAGTGGCGGCTGGTGTGGGCGGCGCGGCGTTGATCGAGCTTCTGCGCGCCGTTCAGCATCTCGCGTGGTCGTATGAGACGGGCCATTTCCTGGAAGGCGCCGAACGCAGCTCGGATGCTCGCAGGGTGCTCGTGCTGGCCTGCGGCGGCGTGATCGCGGGTGTCAGCGCGATCGCTCTTGCCCGTCTCGGTGGAGGAGAGGTCTCAGAGGCGTTGTGGCTGCGTGCTGGACGTATGCCGCTGCTGGGCAGTTTCGCGCGCGCCGTTGAGTCGATCGTGATCGTCGGCCTCGGTGCTTCGCTCGGGCGGGAGGCCGCGCCACAGCAGGTCGGGGCGGCGGTCGCGGCTTGGTTGAGTGATTGGGCGCGTCTGCCGGTATGGCAGCGTCGTCTGCTGGTGGCCTCGGGGGCGGGTGCCGGGATGGCGGCGGTCTACAACGTGCCGTTGGGGGGCGCGCTGTTCGCGCTCGAGGTGCTGCTCGGCACCCTCAGCCTGCCGCTCGTTCTGCCCGCCCTCACAACAAGCCTGATTGCGACCGCGGTTGCGTGGGTGGCGCTCGGTTCGCGTCCTACATATCTCGTTCCCACCTATGACGCGCACGCCTCGCAGATTTGCTGGGCGCTGCTTGTCGGTCCGATCGCGGGGCTCGTCTCGGTGCTCTACATCCGCCTGATCAGGGGCGCGCATGAGCTGCGTCCCACCGGCTGGCTCAGGGTCGCGGCTCCGATCGCGGTATTCACCGCGTTGGGGGTGGTCGCGATTGCATATCCGCAAGTCCTCGGCAACGGCAAGGGCGTCGTGCAACTCGCACTGGTGGGCGGCCTCGCGGTCGGCGTGATGGCTGTCCTTGTCGTCTTGAAGCCGCTCGCGACGGCGGCGTGCCTGGGCAGCGGCGCGCCTGGCGGACTGTTCACCCCAACCTTGACTCTCGGCGTGGTGCTCGGGGGTGTTCTGGGTGATGGCTGGTTGCAGATCTGGCCCGGTACTCCGCTCGGAAGCTACGCCGTGATCGGCGGTGCCGCGGTCCTTGCCGCGAGTATGCAAGCCCCGCTCGCGGCCGTCGTTTTGTTGCTCGAGCTGACGCATAAGGTCGACGGTCTGATGGTCCCAATGC
>JBAPMC010000067.1:0-5191 GCA_049278415.1 Solirubrobacteraceae bacterium | reverse complement strand
CTCACATTCTGTTCAACAAGGAGACCTCGCGATTGCCATCGATTCCGCTTCACTCGAGGTATATTTGGACGCGAGCGCCAATGTCGCCGGGGTTAGGCGCGTAGCACAAGAGGTCGGATGGAAAGATCGACCGGCGAAGGACAACCCCGCCCGCGCAGCTCGTGACCGACGAGACTTGCTCACCGCACTTGAAGCAGGAGGCTTTGTGACAATTGAGCGGTTCGACCAACTTCTCACGGGCGACGACAAAATCCGGACTATTCTCAAGGCGCTCGGCACCGAGCAGGGCGACGAGGATAACTTTACGAGCGACTTCCTTGACGATCTTCTCACTCAGCTTCTTATGGTGGCGACAGACATTCCGTCGGAGGTTGTCGATGGGGTCTATTCAAAACACACTGCCGGCGCTATCTTGCGGGCTCGGGAGAGGTATGGCTTGGTCCGGTCAGAGGCGTGACCGAACCGGTTCGTTGATGACGTCGTGTGCAACACGATGACGCGCAGCCCCACTACTCTCACCTACCAGCGGATACCTGGTGTCGACACGCGATGACCCAGCCGGAGAGCCTGCCCTATGGACATCACCTCTACTTTCGCGAGACACCGCGTCAGCGTTTGATCTCTGTAAAGCTCTTGCGTCCAACCAAGCCACCGGGAAGCCAACCAAACGCCGAGCGGGCGGCCGCGCATGGGGTGGAAGCAGCATCTCGCAGCCAGCACGAGCTGCGTGCTCCGTTGCTCGTCAGACCAACGGGTAACAGCATGTACGACGTTCTTGACGGCAATGCGACGCTGACCGTAGCAATAGGCAGCGGCTGGCCAGACGTGCCGGTGATACTTGCCACGGAGAATCTTAAGCTTGTTGCTCGTGCCGCCATTCCGCGTGCTTGCTGAGTCCTTGGCCAGTCGCCCGATCTGCGACATCTTCGACCTCATCGCCGGTACGTCCACCGGCGGCATCCTCGCGCTCGGGCTAACCGTCCCGGGCGATCCCGGTCGACCGAGATACTCCGCCGGAGATCTCCTTCGCCTCTACCATGACGAGGTAAACTCGATCGGACTGACGACGTTCTCATGGCTGATGCGACACGCGCTACATCAGCTGCACCAACGTACTTCCCTCCCGCACGGGTTGCACGGGCAATGCGCGAGCGTGTTCTCATCGACGGCGGAGTATTCGCTAACAATCCGGCACTGGCCTCGTTCGCAGATGCACGCGACGGGCTTGGTGCTAAGGAGGTGATGCTCCTCAGTATTGGTACGGGCGAGATGACCGAGGCATGCAGTATGAGAAAGCGGACCGATGGGGCTTGGCCGGATGGGCGCGCCCAATCCTCGATGTAGTCTTCGACGGCGTGGCAGACGAGGCTCACCACACGGTGCGGAAGCTCATCGGCGAACAAAACTATCTGCGACTCCAGTTGCGACTCGACTCTTCGACACAGCATATGGACAACGCGAGGTCTGGCAACGTGCGGCGGCTGCAAGCACACGCCGAGGCCATGATATTTGCCCATCGCGTGGAGCTGGCGGCTTTCGTTCAGCGTCTCACGGCGTCAATGCAGTTGTAGCCCTACGCCAATGCACGTGGGTGACGGACGCATGCCGTACCGCATGCAACCAGCCGTGTTCTCGCCGATCTGCGGCGCTGTCTCGCGCTCGCATTGGTCGGTGGCCGTTGCACAAAGGGCGGCCTTGGAGAATCTCCCAAGCGCTCGTTGCGGACCTCCTGGCTGACGCCGCGCAGGACCGTCTCGCGCAATTGAGCACCACCCCCAAAGTGATGTGACCTGGGGCGAAATCCACGTGTCGGGCCTCGTCGCAACAAAAGTGACAGATCCGAGTTTGTGCGAGAGCGATCTCGGCAGCAGGCGTGTGCCATAAAGAACCCACGGGTCCGTGCATATGATGGACTCTCGCCCGCTTCCTTCGGGCGTAAGGAGGCTAAGGTTCGAGCCAATTGCCGTCACGCCCGCTCGCCAAGCAACGCGAGCACCAGCCGACGTCGGCATCAAGCACGGGGGCAATGGACGGAACATAGGCGTGCAAGCAGATCATCACCAGCGCCACGAATCGACAAGCCACTTCGGGAACGCTGCACTAGGAGGCTTCGGCAAAACTCGTCCTTGGCTCTGTCGAGTCGAGCGAGGCGACGGACGACGAACGTGGCATCCGGCTCATGCTCGCGCGCCAACAGGCCGCCACATGCCACGAGGCCATCAAGTTCATCGCTGACTCGCGCCGCAACTACCCCAATAAGGTCGGTACTTTCATCGACGGCCTCAACACCAATGCCCTAGAGCACTACAGTCACTTGAAGGAAGCAGCTGATCCCAAGTCGCCCTTCTTCATTGCATGGCTGCGCGATCACCGAAACGTGACGCTCCACCTACCGGAAATACATCCCGGCCGCTACGGAGGAGGCAAGGATATGCTCGCAATCTCGCTGCGAGAAGCCTCTCGGTTGAGCGGCTACGTATCGCATGAGGACACCGTGGGATCGGTACGTTTCGGCTTTGCCGACGTGGTGTCGGTCCATATGCTGCCGTGGAACGACCCCAATGTTATGAAGCACCTGAGTCGCGCGAGAATGGCTCTCGGCGGCTTTGCTCATGAGGCGGTTGACACCTACCTGAAGGCTCTGCCTCCAGGCGTCGTGCAACAGACTCACTAGCCGGGGAACACCCTGGGTGGCATTTCTCTGCCCGAGACTCCTCACACCCAGGCTATGACTAGGCAGCTATCTGCTAAGCGCCGAAACCAAGTCCCGTGCCTGAACGTGCGACGTGTGGGGCAGCGTGATCGTCAGATATCCGTCGTGCTCGATAATCCGTCGAGCGTTGATGATCGTGACGCCGATCACCTCACCGCTCTCGTCGTACCGGACACCATGGCCCTCTCGCGTGAGCGCCGCATCCGAGGCGTGGTTCGTCGTCCCACGCGCGAGGTAAAGCACGTCGCCCTCAGCGTCGTAGTTGCCACGGTCGAAGATGAGGTCGTCGATCTTTACGTTCATGGTGTCCATCCGTCCGGTGAGCGGCCATGTCGATAGCCGAGCGCGGTAACGATTCGTGCTGGTTCCTGCTCATAGTCTACGACCACCATCAGCCATCGGCTAGGTCCCACGTCCCGCTTGAAGAAACGCTCGCGATGCGGCCAGCCGTCGGGTTCCCGATGATCGGACGACTCCACAGCGTCGAGTACGTCCTTCAGGTGCGGCTCAAGCTCGATATGGCCGCCGTCCGGGTTCAGGACGTGGAGCAGCCAGGTGTCCTCGAACAGCACCACTCGCGTGCCCTCTGGCGTCCTCGCCTCAGCCAAGATCGACCGCTCACTCATGACCAATCCGCTCGTGACAGGCGCCAATGCCGCACCCCGTATTCAACGCTGACGACATTTGTCCACAAGGCTACCTATAGCCCCGGACCCTCAAACGCACGATCGACCATCTCCACCTCGCGCTCATTCGGTGCATAGTCCGCGTAGCGCTGGGTCGTGGCGATGTCGCGGTGGCCCATCCACTCCTGGAGCGTCCGCATCGGCACCCCAGCAGCGGCCATCGCCGTCCCGAACGTGTGGCGTAGGTCGTGGAAGCGGTGGGGGTCGATCTGGGCTGCCTTGAGCGCTCGTCGGTAGCGGCGCATGAGGGCGCCACGCCGCAGGACATCGCCGGATACGGGCTCGGCGAACACGAGCGCGTCAGGAGCACGCCAGCGCGTCGCCTGCTGCCATCGCCGAAGCTCCCGCGCGAGCTGGCTGCTCAGCGGCACACTACGAGCCGACCGGCGACTCTTGGGCGTGTCGAACTGGCCGAGAACGTGGTTGCGCACCACGCGGACTCGGCGGTCCTCCCATGCGATGTTTTGCCAGCGCAGCGCGATTAGCTCGCCCTGGCGTAGACCGGTCATCGCCGCCGCCAGGTACAGCGCCCGGTCGAGTTGCTGGTGCTCGCCGGACACTGCGGCACTGGCAAGCGCTTCGACCTGCGGCATCGTCAGGTAGCGGACCTCTGTTGATGCGGGGAGCGCCGGTAGATCGATCACCTCACATGGGTTCGTGCTCGCCCACCTTCGCCGTGGGTGCATCGCGTAGCGGTACATCGCGCTCAGCGTGCCGATGTAGTTGCGAATCGACTTCGCCCCCGCCCCCTCCGCCGTCATCGCTCGCATCATGTCCTCCACGTCCTCGGGTCGGACGCTCGCGAACGCCCGGCCACCGAGGTGCGGCTCGATCCACACGCGTAGTGCCATCTCAACCGCCGTCAAGGTGCTGCGCTTACGTCCAAGCGCCGCCAGGTGCGCGCGGTAGCGCCGACCGACCTCCCCCACATCGAGACGATCAGCGCTTGCGGCACTAGGCGCAACCTCGCGGATGAGCCGTCGCAACTCTGCCTCCGCCTGGGCAGTGGTCAGCCCTTCGCGACTTCCTCGCACACGCTTGGCGCCCAGCCGGCGGTTGACCCGCCGGCCGTTCATCCACCACGAGCCGTAGTAGGTCTCTCGGCCCGCACTGTCGGTGCGCACGTACACGCGTCCGCTGCCGTATGACCGGCGAGACGCCATCAATCGCGCTCCCCCAGGGTTGCGCCCGCGAGAGCGAGGAACTGCTCGATATCGGCGACGCGGCGGCGAGCGCACGCCATCTGCTGCTCGGCGCCCTTGAGCGTCGGATCGTCGCGCACCATCTCGCGCTCCGTCTCAACTTGCGCCTGCAGTGCGCCCAGCAGCGCTTGGCGATGGCCGACGAGGTTGACGATGGCGGGCCGCTCGTCGGTCTCATCCTTCCATCCGATTAGGTCGAGCAGCGCTCGTGTCCGATCGAATCGTTCCAACGGCTCGGCGTACAAAACGGGCCGCAGCCTGCCGCCCTCGTGGTTTGCCTGGCCGATGTCTTCGGCCGCCATGCCGAGCTGGCTGTGCAGTGCCTCGCGCAGATAACGCACGATTCGAGCGGGGATGGTGATGGTCGTCATGTCGGTCCTCCATTCGTGGTGTGGAGGCCCCGGGAGGACTGCTCTGGGCGTGAAGAACACCGCACCGCCGTCGGTAGGGTGTTCGCTGCGCCGGGAGTTTGCGCTTCCGGTGCCGCGGCGCCCGGCGGTCACACCCGCGCGGGCGCCAACTATGTTCTGCGCTAGCAACTGCTGCGCAATCTTTACGATATGACAAGTCCCGGACAGACCGATATCGGC
>JBAPMC010000066.1:0-7427 GCA_049278415.1 Solirubrobacteraceae bacterium | reverse complement strand
GCTGCTGGGCGCAGGCGCGGTGGCGGCCGCGATCGGGCTGATCGCCACCTCGGCCTGGCTGATCTCGCGCTCCTCTCAGCACCCGCAGGAGTCGGCTGTTGCAATCGCGATCGTGGGGGTGCAGTTCTTCGCGTTGTCGAGAGGCCTGTGTCGCTATGCGGAGCGACTCGTCGGCCACGACGCGGCCTTTCGCGTCCTGTCCAACCTCAGGGTGGGTGTGTATGAACGCTTGGAGCGGCTTGCCCCGCTCGGCCTGCCCGCTTTCCGCAGCGGCGACCTGCTGGCGCGGCTGGTTCATGATGTGGACTCACTGCAGGACCTGCTGCTGCGAGTGGCGCCTCCTTTTGCGATAGCCCTACTCGTGGGCGTGGCAACAGTTGTGCTCGTGTGGTGGATGCTGCCGGCCGCCGGCCTGATCCTGCTGGTGGCGCTGCTGATCGCGGGCGTGCTCGTGCCGTGGTTGACGGGCACGCTTGCCGCGCGTACCGAGACAAGGCAGGCGGCCGCACGTGGGCTTCTGACAGAGTCGGTGGTTGACCTGTTCGAGGGCGCCCCCGAGCTGGTCGTAAACGGGGCGGCACCTGAGCAGTTGCGGCGCACGCTGGCAGCCGACGGGAAGCTCACACAGGTTGCGCAGGCGACTTCGCGCACCGCGGGCATCGGCCAGGGCCTGACCACCCTCTGCTCGGGGCTTGCCATGTGGGGCGCGTTGCTGGTGGGCGTCGCCGCCGTGCGGGCGGGGCGGCTCGATGGCGTCTTGCTAGCCGGCATCGCCCTGATCCCGCTCGTGGCGTTCGAGCTCGTGACGGGTTTGCCGGCGGCGACCCAGACGCTCCAGCGTGTACGCCGCGCGGCTGCGCGGGTGCAGGAGGTTCTCGATACCCCACCGCCGGTGACAGAACCCGAGCATCCAGTCAAGCTGGATACGCCGCGGCCCGGACGCCGGGCCGCCCCCCAGAGGGTGTCCCCCGATGAGCGCTCAAACGTCCTTGAGGTGCGCGACCTGCGCAGCTCCTATCCCGGCGAGACCCGCGCGGCGCTAACGGGCGTGGACCTCGACCTGAGCCCCGGCAGACGTGTGGCGATCGTTGGCCCGAGCGGCGCCGGCAAGTCAACGCTCGCCGGCGCGCTGTTGAGGTTCCTCCCTTACCAGGGCGGGTCTGTGACGCTGGATGGGACAGAGATCTCAGATCTCGACGGTGACGAGCTTAGGCGTGTGATTGGGCTTGTGAGCCAGGACGCTCACGTGTTCGACAGCACGCTCGAGCAGAACCTGCGCCTGGCTAAGCGCGATGCGACAGTGGATGAGCTGCGCGAGGCACTCGCCGAGGTACGGCTGCTCGATTGGGTGGACGAGCTGCCGCAAGGTCTCGCCACAGAGGTGGGCGAGCGTGGCGCGCGCATGTCCGGCGGGCAGCGCCAGCGTCTGGCGATCGCACGGGCACTGCTCGCCGACTTCCCAATCCTGATCCTCGACGAGCCCGGCGAGCACCTCGACATCCACACGGCTGACGCGATCCTCGCCGACCTGCTTGCGAGCACACGAAATCGAGCGACGCTGCTGATAACGCACCGGATGTGCGGCCTCGAGGAAGTGGACGAAGTGCTGGTGCTGGATCGTGGCCGGGTACTCGAACGCGGCACTCACGCAGAGCTCACCGAGCTCGACGGTCGCTACGCGGCCCTGTGCCGCCGCGAGATCGGTAATGGTGTCGAGCCATGACCAACGACCTGGCCCGCTGGCAGTTCGCGACGACCAGCATCTACCACTTCCTGTTTGTGCCGGTGACGATCGGGCTTGCCTTCTTGGTGGCGCTGCTGCAAACGGCGTGGTACCGCAACCAGAAGCCTGAGTACAAGCGAGTGACGCGCTTCTTCGGCACCCTGCTGCTGATTAACGTCGCCGTGGGCGTTGTGACCGGCTTGGTGCAGGAGTTCGAGTTCGGGATGAACTGGTCGTCCTATTCGCGCTTTGTGGGCGATGTCTTCGGTGGCCCGCTTGCGATGGAGGGTCTGGCGGCGTTCTTCCTCGAGTCCACTTTCCTCGGCCTGTGGATATTTGGCTGGGACCGGCTGCCAAAGCGTGTGCACCTGGCGTGCATCTGGCTGGTGGCAGCCGGCTCGATGCTCTCGGCGATGTTCATCCTGGCGGCCAACTCGTGGATGCAGCACCCGGTGGGCTATGTGCTGAACAGCCACGGCCAGCCGGAACTGAACAACGTGTGGGCGCTGTTCACGAACCCGACGTTCCTGTGGGGGTACGTCCACGTGATCCTCGCTTCGCTGGTGACCGGCTCGCTTGTGATGCTCGCCATCTCGGCGTGGCACCTACGGAAGCAGAGCAAGGTAGAGGCCTTTCACCACACCGCGCGACTGTCTGTGTTGGTGCTGCTGCCAGCGATTTTGCTGCAGATGTTTGTGGGCAACAAGCTCGGGGAGATCGAGAACACCTATCAGCCGGCCAAGATCGCGGCGGCGGAGGCGCAGTGGAACAACTGCCAACCGTGCTCGTTCTCAGCCTTTCAGATCGGCGGTGGCAACAACGACCAGACCCCCACCCAGGTGATCGCGATTCCCCATCTGCTCTCGGTCCTCGCGACCGGAACCTGGGATGGCGCGGTCATAGGACTGAACCAATTGCAGAGGGAAGACGTGAAGAAGTATGGGCCCGGCAACTACATCCCAGACGTGTTCATCCAATACTGGTCGATGCGCGTAATGGCCTACCTCGGGTCGCTGATCGCGCTGCTGGCGCTGTGGGGTGCGTGGCTGATCCACAAGGGCTCACTCGACCGCTCCAAGTGGTTCCTGCGCGCCGGCCTGGGGGCCGTGGTTACGCCGTTCATCATGAACACCGCCGGCTGGCTCTTGACCGAGAGCGGTCGCCAACCCTGGATCGTTCAAGGGTTGATGAAGACCATCAACGCCAACTCTCCCTCGGTCAGCTCAACCGACATCTGGATCAGCCTGATCACGTTCGTACTGATCTACATTGCGCTCGGCGCAGCAGACCTGATCCTCATGCTGCGCTTTTCGCGCAAGGACCTCGATCCCGACGAGGGCCCCGATGGGACGAGCTCGGACGCGCACGCCCCGACCCCGGCCATGAGCTACTAGGAGCCCGGTGCAGCTTCACACGATCTGGTTCGTCATCCTCGCCATCTTCTGGATCGGGTTCTTCGTGCTCGAGGGCTTCGACTTCGGCGTGGGCATGTTGCATGCGATCGTGGGGCGCAGCGAGGAGGAGCGCAAACGCGCGCTGAGCACGATCGGCCCGTGGTGGGACGGTAACGAGGTGTGGCTCGTGGTCGCCGGGGCCGGCACGTTCGCGGCATTCCCCGGCTGGTACGCCACGATGTTCTCGGCCCTGTACCTGGCGCTGCTGCTCGTGCTTGTGGCGCTAATGGCACGTGGCGTGTCGCTCGAGTTCAGGGAGAAGAGCGAGAATCCGCGCTGGCGATCGACATGGCGCTGGGCACTTACGATCGGCTGCCTGCTGATCCCGCTGCTCCTGGGGGTAGGGCTCGGCGACCTGCTGAACGGCCTGCCGATCGACTCGAGCCATGAGTACACAGGCAACTTCTTCAACCTGCTCACGCCTTACGGCCTGTGGACCGGCGTGACGCTGGTGGCGCTGTGCCTGCTGCACGGGGCGACGTTCCTGAAGCTCAGAACCACAGATCACGTGCGCGAGCGTGCCCGTACCGTGGCGCGAGCACTCGGTTGGGTGGCGATCGCGTTCGCGGTGGGCTGGGTGATCTGGACGCGCAGGGTGGCTGGTGGCCCCGACGTGCCCCAGCCGGTGGAGATCCTCGCGCTGATCGCGGTAGCTTTCGCCGCACGGCTTGCGATGACCGACCACGACGGCCTGTCCTTCGCCTCCTCGGTGGTGGCGATAGCCGCGACCGTTGGCTCGATCTTCATTGACCTCTACCCAAACGTGATGGTCTCGAGCACGAACGCCGCTTACAACCTGACCGTCAACAATGTTGCCTCAGGCCACTACGCACTGACCGTGATGACGGTCGTCGCCGTGATCTTCTTCCCGCTTGTGCTGATCTACCAAGGCTGGTCCTTCCACGTGTTCCGCGCCCGGCTCAAGGCTCCGCCGCAGCCGGCGGACGCTCAGTCCGGACCCGAGCGGGCCACACCACAGGCTGGGTAGTCACCCAGTTGTCGACCTAGAATCCAAGCAGCGACGGACTGCTTGCTCAAGCCCAACTTCCTGTCATCACGGCTCCATTCGTCCCAGCATGGTGCGTTGCGACAGGATCTGGTCCGACTGTGACGATCAATCCTGCAGCCTGCAGCTGCTCGTAAGCGATATGGACCAAACCGACTTTTCTCTCAGGAGACCCGGCGTCTGAGATCAACGGCGGCTGCTCACGATGCGAGCGCCGCGCGTCAATCCACCAAAGCCGTCGTGTAGTACGGGTAATGCGCATCCCGCGCATTGCATCTGGCATCGTTCCTGCAATAACACTTACCCGTTGTAGGTGCAGAGCCGCGACCGGGGTCCTTGCGTGATTAGCCGCCCAGGAGTGATAGCGCGCAAGGGCGAAGGCGTCGTCCGGCTGCCAGTACCAGCCTCGGTCAGTTGACCATACTGTGGCGGAGAAAGCTAAGTCCGGCTCCAATTCACCAATGGGCTTCAGGCGAACCGAAATCCACGAGCCGGAGGCGTCATCCAAGCCCCCGAGTAGGCACTGTCGCTGTCTACGCGGCATCGCTACCGATGGATCTCCGCCTGCCAGGCGTCGCAACAGATAGAACGCCGCCCCCAGACCAAAGACGAGTACGACCGTAATCAGCGGAATCGCTCTAGACGTCTTTATCGCGGATGCTCCAATCCGTAGCAGGACCTCGTCGAGCAAGAGACCCAACAGGACAATGAGCAAAACTGCGAGGAAGAGCTTCAGGGACGTATCCACCCGCTCTAGAAGCCCTCTTCCCCATGGAGAAGTTGACGAGGAGTTGGCGAATCCGGTCCAGGCATTGCGGATAGCCACAACCACAATCAATAGTGCGAGTGCGACGATGAGCCGATTCTCAGCTCTCAAGTCGCCCCCCGCAAGCGAGTGTCCATTCTCTACTGACCAGGCGACGATATAGAGGGCGATACCCACGATCGCGAAACCGATGAGCTGCACAGCCAAGATGAAGAAGGGCGCATGCCAAGGACGTTCACTCTCAGCAGACTCATTGGACGTGCTGTGGGTGGTCAGCGCCGCCAGGCCGACACCCATTACAACTGGAATAAGCGTCCGCGCTTCTGTCATAGCCTTTAGCCGCCCTATCGTGTCGAAGTGAAAGACTCGACAGATATCGGCAGTCGGACCTCGTCGACTTAAGCGCGTCTCAAAGCTCTGCGCCTTACCAGGCGTCCACGTTAGGACGCCGCTTTGCCGAGCGCCGACGCCAGTCGCCGGGAACACCGTCAAACAACATGGTGATCCAGCGCCGTGAGTCAGCCGGATCAATCACGTCGTCGATCTCGCCAAAAGCAGCCATGTTCAGTCCCTCCCCGTGCGCGTAGGCGGCGGCGACCGTCGCCTTGAAGACACGCTCGCGCTCCTGCGCATCCTCGATCGCGTCAAGCTCGCGGCGCATGCCGAGACGCACTGCCCCCTCCAAGCCCATGCCCCCGAACTCCGACGTGGGCCAACCCACCGTGAACAGCGGGGCCTTGAACGAACCGCCGGCCATCGCCTGGGCGCCGAGGCCGTAGCCCTTGCGCAGCACGATCGTTCCGATCGGGATCTCGAGATTGGCCCCGATCACGAACAGGCGCGCGAAGTGGCGCACTGTGGCGGTCTGCTCGGCTGCCGGGCCGACCATGAACCCGGGGGTGTCGCACAGGAAAAGCACCGGCAACCCAAATGCGTCGCACATCTGCAGGAAGCGCGCAGCCTTGTCGGCCGCATCAGCGTCGATTGCGCCCCCAAGATGCGAGGGATCGTTCGCGATGATCCCCAAGGGTCTGCCCTGCACCCGTGTCAGCGCCGTGACCATCCCAGCGCCGAAGCCCCCACGCAGCTCGAGCACCGAGCCCTCGTCGCAGAGCGCCTCGATGACACGACGCACCTGATAGGCCCGCTTGCGCTGCTCGGGCACGATCTGACGCAGGAGACGCTGGTCGGGCACGGTGAACTGCTCGACCGAGCCTTGGAAGTAGGAGAGGTAGCGCTTGGCTGCGGCAACTGCCGCGTAGTCATCGGCGACGCGCAGATCCACCACGCCGTTTGCGTGCTGTACGTCGATCGGGCCGACCTCGGCTGGGTCATGGACACCGAGACCACCGCCCTCGATCATCGCCGGGCCACCCATCCCGATGCTGGAGTCCTCTGTGGCGATCACAACGTCGCAGCAGCCGAGCAGCGCCGCGTTTCCCGCGAAGCAATAGCCGGAGGCGATCCCGACGAGCGGAACCAGGGCGCTGAGGCGGCCGAAGAGGTTGAACGCGCGGCAGTCAAGGCCTGCCACGATCGGGAAGTCCACATCCCCTGGACGTCCCCCGCCACCCTCGGCGAACAGGACGACCGGCAAGCGACGGCGCTCGGCGACCTCGAACAGGCGGTCCTTCTTCAGATGGCCGCGCATGCCCTGGGTGCCGGCGAGCACGGTGTAGTCATAGGACATCACCACGCTGGGGTTCCCCTCGACGTCCCCCACTCCCGCGACCAGGCCGTCGGCGGGCGTGCTCGCAATCAGCTCCTCGCGCGAGCGACGGCGCTCCTGGGCGGCGAAGAGCAGCGGGCCGTACTCCACGAAGGTGCCCTCGTCCACCAGGTCGGCAAGATTCTCGCGGGCTGTGCGCCGTTTGCGCTCGCGGCGCCGTGCTACAGCCTCTGGTCGGGCGGCGTCCAAGCCGAGTGCGTGACGCGCCTGTGCCGCCGCCAGATCTGCGCGGATGGCGTCGGGATCACTTGCTGATGAGGGCGGCCCGTCCGTGACTTCCTGCGCCGTCCCGCTACCAGGAGCAAGCACAAGCAGTAGCTCGCCCTCCTGCACCGCGTCACCAACTGCGACCTCGACACGGCTCACGACCCCGTCGGCCTCGGCGACCACCTCGTGCTCCATCTTCATCGCCTCGAGCACCACCAGCGCCTGGCCAGCCTGCACCGGCCGCCCGCATGAGTGCTCGACCGCTACAACCACGCCGGCAAACGGAGCCTTCACTGCGAGCTCGGGCGGCGCTGGCATCGCGCAATCATTGCGCAGAGGCGATTGCAGCCGAGCCTCCCTCGACAGCAACCCGCGAGGCTCCCAACGAGAGGGCAGGCGAAAAGGTCAATCGCTTGAGGTCAGCTGCAGGCGCGTCGATGAGGAATTCAGTGGGGTTTCAGGTATACATGAGCAGCAAGCTCGAGAGTTGGAGGGAGACGGAATGTCGGGAATGACAGTTGAGACATCAGGGACGCCAAAAG
>JBAPMC010000065.1:0-1549 GCA_049278415.1 Solirubrobacteraceae bacterium | reverse complement strand
AGTTCGACGCCTGGAACGGCGAAGTTACCGTCTTTGCTTGACCGTGATCGCTTTTGAGCGTACTACCGATCGTGAGTGCATTGCAACTGGTCGGGTTCAGCGTGAATTTATTCCGGTCGATGTAGACACGAATGTCACGAACGTGCGTGACGATCCCGTCGATGATCGTCGGGATCGGTTCAGAGCTTGAAGGGCTCACGCTGACCCGTGCCGTATACGGATCGATCGTTAGCCCGAAGCGCAGCACGACCGTCCCCAAGTCAAACGGCCCGACCACAGCGGAGGTGACGCTCACAATCGAGAACGGTGCACCATGAAACGGACCAGCCAGATAGATCTTCCCCGGCACATACGCCAACACAGCACCAACACCGGTACCGACCAACGTATGCCCGACCTGACTCGCAGCTGGACACGAGGGCTCCGCTTCCTCCTGCGCACCCGTCTTGTGTCTGGCCGCTTCAATCGCCGCCTCCGGACAGAACGGAATACCTGAAAGATCACCCGTGAGCCCTGACGGAAGGTTCGTCGAGAACCCGGAGATGTACTGCTCAGCATCCGTCCTCGTCAAATGCAAGTAGAACGGACTGAAGGAGCCTGCATTGTTGTTCAACAGGCCCGCTTCGATGCCGGGACTGAATGGCGGCACGCCACCCGAAGGGCACGCACCACCGTCGAAGCCCTTCGTGATCGCGAAAGACGAGCTGTCGGTGAGGGTCGCGGATGGTTCTGACCATGGCGTCAAAAGCGCCTGCGTCGTATACGTCCCACACGTAGCCGGGCTGATCAGCGGCGCCTGTTGCCCTTCACGGAAATGAAAGTTGAAATGGCCGAACGCCAGCTGTGGATTGTTTTCGAAAATCGTCGTCAACTGACCCGTGACCGGGTTCGGTTCGACCTTCCCCGCAAGCTTCACCAGAACACCGACTTCGGGATTCTTCGCTACCACATACAACGCGACCAGCGAACCGAACGGGTTGTCGTGTGGTTGAGCGATATAGATCGAACCGTGGATCTTCTGTGTCAACAGCGGCGTTTCGATTTCAACGGTCCCCAGCTTTGAATCGTTAGGACAACCAGACCCCGGAGCGGAGTCGACGGTCTCGTTTGCGTAGTCGGCCGGCGTACACCCGCCAAGCCCAACGCCGGCGGAAGGGTTAATCGTGAGTCCTTCAGGCAGCTTCACGACCGTCGTGTTGAGTTGTGATTGAGCTATCCCTTCGCTGCTGGTAAGACCTTCGTCTTTGAAGTCCACGTCGAAGTCAAGGCCACTCGGCGCCGATGCACGATCCGTCGTCGGTTCAGCCGACATCGTCGGGGTGAACGGCAAACGGTTACAACCATCGAGTGACTGCAACACTTCACTCGTACCGACATCGCCGAACACACCAGGTTCCTTCCACGAGTCAGCTTCGGCGCTGCTCTGCAACGGACCGTTGCATGACGTTGGCATCGTCAAGAAGCCGAAGGGATGAGCTTCTTTAGAAGCTTCGCAAGATTGTCCGGGGATTTCGCCCACATTCCCGCGACTGGTGTACAAACATTCCCA
>JBAPMC010000064.1:0-5690 GCA_049278415.1 Solirubrobacteraceae bacterium | reverse complement strand
CCGGTGGTCCTTGGGAAGGGCAAGCGCCTCTTCGGCGAGACGAGCGCCAAGAAGCAACTTCAGCTCGCCGATTCGAAGATTGTTGGTGACGGTGTCGCCATTCTCGTCTACAAACCGGCGTAGGGATTTGCTAGCTGCCGGTTTGAGATCGAATCGATTTTGGGCCGGGTCGCTGAGTTATGGCTCTCATCGGTTGACCGGAGATGGTCTCACGGCGTCATGGGTCTCTTGGTAGCGTGATTGCAGACCAGCCGTACAGCCTCGATTGGCATTACTTTGCACGCAACGGCAAGTGGCTCGGCATATCTCGCTGGCTGGAAGCTGTCGGGATGTGCTGGGTTCTAGCCGGTAGCAAAGCGCGCGATGCATCATGAGTGGGTTCTGCAGCATGTTGCGCGTGGAGCGGTGAGGACCCGGTGCTCGTCGAGCCGGGTCCTCCTTTGCTCGGAGCCGGGTGGGAGCCTCAGACCTGACGCTCATATCCTGCCCGCTGGTAGGGCGCCAACTACCCCCAAGCGTCGTCGCTCGATCGTTTAGGAGAGAATCCTCGCAATGCACGTCACCGCCAAGGCCGACTATGCCATCCGTGCTGTCGTGGAGCTGGCCGGCAGCAGTCAGGAGTCGCCGCGTAAGGTCGATCAGGTGGCTCAAGCTCAGAGCATCCCGTTGTCATTCTTGGAGAACATCCTCACGCAGCTGCGCAGCAGCGGAATCGTGCGCAGCCAGCGCGGCCCCGAGGGCGGCTACTGGCTCGCCCATCCCGCCGAGGAGGTCAACCTCGCCCAGGTGATCCGCGCGGTGGAGGGACCGCTTGTTGGTGTGCGTGGACAGCGCCCCGAGGAGATCAAGTACGAGGGCTCGGCGGAAAGCCTTCAGCAGGTGTGGATCGCGTTGCGCTCCAACCTACGCAAGGTGCTCGAGCACGTGACTGTGGCGGACGTGGCAGCCGGAAAGCTGCCAAAGGAGGTTGTCACGCTCACTAAGGAAGAGGAAGCCTGGACCACCCGCTAGGCGCTGGCTGAGGGTGGGTGAATTCGTGCTCAGGCGAACACGCGCGGAGCGGGCAGGCGTGCGGCGAGGATTTGGCCCTCTGCGAGCTCTAGCTCGGCGGCGGTCTCACGGGTGACCTGCGCCCAGATGTCGCGGCCGTCCGGAAGGGTCAGCTCGACGCGCACCTCGAAGCCGAGGTGCACCACGCGCCGCACGAGCGCCTCCACGGTGCTCGTGTCGGGATAGGGCAGGATTTGAATGTCGTGCGGACGCAGGAGGGCGTCGCCGAGACGGTTCACCGGACCGATGAACGACATCACGAACTCGTTGATGGGGTGCTCGTATAGCTCGCGGGGGGTGCCCGTCTGCTCGATCCGCCCACCGTTCATAACCACGATCTGGCCCGCCACGTCCATCGCCTCCTCCTGATCGTGGGTCACGAAGATCGTGGTTACGTGGATTTCCTCGTGCAGACGGCGCAGCCATTCGCGCAGCTCGGCGCGCACCTGTACGTCGAGTGCTCCGAAGGGCTCGTCGAGTAGCAGCACCTTCGGCCGTGGAGCGAGCGCGCGAGCGAGTGCCATTCGCTGCAACTGTCCTCCCGAGAGCTGGGACGGGTAGCGCTTTGCCAGGCCGTCGAGCCGCACTAGGCTCAGGAGCTCTCCCACCCGCTTGTTCGCCTCGTCCTTGGGGGCACGACGAACGGTCAGGCCGAAGGCAACGTTGTCGTGCACCGTCATGTGCTTGAACGGGGCATAGTGCTGGAAGACGAACCCGACCCCGCGCGAGCGTGCTGGGGTGTCCGTCAAATCCTCCCCGGCGATCGACACGTTGCCCGCGTCGGGCGTCTCCAGCCCAGCGATAATGCGCAGCAGCGTCGACTTGCCGCTGCCGCTCGGGCCCAGCAGCGCCATCAACGCGCCGTCCTGCACCGTCACGCTGACGTCTTCAAGCGCCGTGAACGTGCCGAAGTGCTTCGTGACGTTGTGGACCTCAATCGCCATCTCAGACCGCCGTATCCCGGCGGGTGCGCTTGGCAAGCAGGTTCATGCCGAGCAGTGTTGCGAACGCGAGCAGCGCGAGCACCACGGCGGCGGCATACGCACCGGTGGCATCGAAGTTCTCGAAGCGATCCTGGACGTAGAGCGGCAGTGTCTGCGTCTGCCCCTCCAAACGTCCAGAGACGATGCTCACCGCGCCGAACTCACCAAGCGCTCTGGCAGTCGTGAGAACGACCCCATATACAACTCCCCACCGGATTGCTGGCAACGTGACCCGCCGGAATGTCTGCCAAGCACTCGCTCCGAGCGTGGCTGCAGCCTGCTCGGCGTCGGTGCCGAGCTCGTGTAGCACGGGCACTGTCTCCCGTGCGACGAATGGGAGAGACACGAAAGCCGTTGCCAGCACCATCCCGGGGACCGAGAAGATCACCTGGATGCCATTAACGGTCAGCCAGTTGCCGAACCAGCCGGTGCGCCCGTACACGAGCACGAGTGCCAGCCCGACCACGACGGGGGAGATGGCGAACGGGAGGTCAAGCAGCAACCCCAGCAGCCAGCGACCGCGGAAGCGCCCGCGCTCGATCAGCAGCGCCATGCCGATCCCGAATACGGTGTTGAGCGGCACCACGATCGCAACAAGCTCCACCGACAGCCAGAAGGCATGGATCGCGTTGGGCTGGGTCACGGCATTCCAGACGGGCTCCAAACCGTGTTCGAAGGTGCGATAGAAGATCATCGCCACAGGTGCACCGAGCAGCGCCAGCAGGTAGCCAAGCGCTACGAAGCGCAGTCCAAGTCGTCTGGCGGTAGCTGCGCCGGCACCCTCGCCACCGTGCTCGCGTGCCTTCCCTGGCCCCGTCAAGCGCGCCGAGGGCGCCCCCGATCGAGCGACTGCTGCTGCTTCAGAGGCAGACACGGCAACTCCACCCTGTTGAACGGGACGGGGACCTGTGGTCAGATGACATGGCGAGACCCGCGACGCGACAGCCAAGTCATCGCCCCGAGCACCACCAGCGCGCACGCCAGCAGCACCACCGAGACCGCCGCCGCGCCGGCGACGTTGTCGTTCTCGACCTGGTTGAAGATGTACACCGATCCCACCTCGGTCTTGAACGGTAGGTTGCCGGAGATCAGCACCACCGAGCCGAACTCGCCGAGGGCCCGAGCGAACGACAGCGCCGCGCCGGAGAGGATTGCAGGGGTGAGGTTCGGCAGGATGATCCGCCTGAACACGGTCCAGCTGCCGGCTCCGAGCGAGCTGGCAGCTTCCTCCATCGAGCGGTCGATCTCGATCAGCACCGGCTGGACCGAGCGCACCACGAACGGAAGCGTCACGAACAGCAACGCAAGGCCCACGGCGGCGCGTGTGAAGGTGATGTCGACCCCCGCCGGGCCACCCTTGCCGTAGAGCGCCAGCAGCACCACGCCGGCCACCACCGTGGGTAGCGCGAAGGGAAGGTCGATCAGCGAGTTCACGGTGCCCTTGCCCGGGAACTCGTCGCGCACCAGCACCCACGCGATCAGCGTGCCGAACAGGGCGTTGATGACCACCACGATCGCCGACACGACGAGCGTGAGCTTCAGCGCCGCCACCGCCTCTGGGCTCGACACCGACTGCCAGAAGGCGGCGCTGCCCTGGCTGGCTGCGCTCGAGAGCAGCGCAGCCACCGGAAGCAGCACGATCACCGACAGGTAGCCAGCCAGCAGTCCGTTTCCGAGCGCTGTCGTGGTGCGCCCGCGCCAGCGCCCGCCGGGCGAGAGCAGTCCTCGCCGCCGGGCGCTGTGGCGCTCGAGCGCCGGCGATGCAGTGCTATTTGGCAGTGGAAACTCCCAGCGACTGCTCGATCTTCGTGACGATCCCTGTGTTGGTTTCAAAGAATTCCTTGTCCACCTTGGTCCATCCACCGAGCGAGTCGATCGTGAACAGCTGGGCGGGTGTCGGGAACTCACCGGGGGTGGCAACGCCTTCGATCACGGGGCGATAGCCCTTTTCCGCCCAGATCTTCTGGCCGGCGGGGGAGAGCAGGTAGTTGACGAACTTCTGCGCCGTGGCGGTGTTGCCGTTGTTGACGATCGCGATCGGGTTCTGGATCAGGATTGTGGCCTTCGGGATGATGTATTCGATCGGAGAGCCCTTCTTCTTGTCGGCGATCGCCTCGTCCTCGTAGTCGATCAGTGCATCGCCCCGACCGGCAAGGAACGTCTGCAGTGCGTTGCGCGCCGAGCTGTCCTGGCTCACCACGTTGTGGAACAGCGACTGCAGATAGGCCTGTGCTTCGGCCGGCGTCTTGCCTTCCTTTATCTGGGCACCATAGGCAGCCATGATGTTCCAGCGTGCGCTGCCGGAGGTGAAGGGGTTGGGCGTCACCACCTGGACGCCGGGCTTGACGAGGTCGCTCCAACCCGTGATGTGCTTGGGGTTGCCCTTGCGCACGATGATGACCGCAACCGAATTGGTGACGAAACCGTGAGTAGCGTTCTGGTTCCAGCTGGAGGACACGAGCCCGGCCTTCACGAGCCGCGTGACATCCGGTTCGAGCGAGAAGTTGACCACGTCCGCTTTCAAGCCGGCGGCCACCGCGCGGCTTTGGTCGCCCGATGGGCCGTATGACTGGCTGAACGTGACTCCGCTGCCTTCGCTAGTAGCCCCAAAGGCGGGTATCAGCGACGCATAAGCGCCCTGTGGGGTGGAGTAGGCCACGAGCGTGACCTGTTTGCTGCTGCTGGACGAGCCACAGGCGGAGACGCCGAACACGGCGCCGAGCAGGACGAGAATCGAGATCACAGCTGGAATTGTGCGGTTGCGCATAGCCACTTTCTGCATCGAGAACATGAGAGAAGCAGCGAAGTCTAACACCCCAAATAAGATCGGGATTGAGGTGTATCAGCGGGGGTCGCGAGCGCCAACCGAGGCGAGCACGGCGTCGATGCATGCCTGCTGGACGCGTACTGGCTCGATCGGGAAAGGCTCGGGGATGTTGCCCATGGCCGTACGCACGCCCACCCCGATGCGTGCCAGGTGCATCGTGCCCAGGGTCTGGGCGTAGAGCTGGTTGGCGGTGAAGTCGGGGTCCTCAACCGTGAAAACGCCCTGCTTGGCCCCTTCGGCGAGGATTTGCGAGAGCTTGCCCAGGCAGGCCGCCATGTTCTGTCCGAGGCGGATCCAGATCGCGTCTGAGATCGTCTCGCGAAGATCCTCTGCGGAGCGGCGCATCAACGAGAGGCCGCAGTCAAGGAAGGCGGGATACTCAAGGCAGAAGCTCGTATAGCGGCGCCAGCCCTCCTTCAGGCGTGCCACGGGGTCGAGCTCGGCGGGCAGCTCATCCAGCAGCGCCGCGAGATCGGCGAGGTAGCTTGAGAGGGTGAGCACATAGAGCTCCTCCTTGGAGGAGAAATACCGGTAGATCAGCGCCTTGTTGATGCCAACCGCCCGGGCGATGCTCTCTATCGGAGCGTCCTGAAGCCCACGCTCGTCGAACAGCAGGCGGGTGGCGGCGATTATCTCGCGCTCGCGCTCACGCCTGCGCGAGGCGCGACCGACGGGGCTCGACTCCCTGGTGCTTGGCACGGTAGCCATCTCAAAATAACTATACCGTCGATGTAAACATCGTTCAATCACGCAGTTGACAACCGTTTACCCTTTGCTAAGATTCAGTTGTTCGATCTGTGGGCCCGTCCGTCCGTAGATTGATTCCGGCC
>JBAPMC010000063.1:0-1543 GCA_049278415.1 Solirubrobacteraceae bacterium | reverse complement strand
CGTCGGCTAGGCTTTCGAGACCGTTGAGCAGTCGCTCAGCGCCGGGCAGGCGAAAGATCGACATGCCCGAGCGAATCTGCTCGTCGAGATAGGCGGTTGGACGGCGCCAGTAGGCCGCAAGGAAGCCATCCTCGCAGTCGTAGGGAATCGGTACGGGCTCGACCTTGACCTCGTCGCCTATCGCCACACGTTGTTCGTTGATCGTTGGAAAGCGCGCGCAATCCAGGCGCCCAAGCTTAGGCAGGTAGTCGCGCAACAGCCAGAAGCGCGCGGCGTAGGAGTGGTCGTAGGTGAAGATCACCACGCGCTTGCGCGCCACGCGCCGTAGCTCCTGCACACCAACTCGCCAATCAGCCCAGTGGTGCAGCGTCATGCACGCCATCGCGGCGTCCACGCTGTCCGCCGCCAGCGGCAGACTCTCGGCACGACCCCTGATGGCGGGTGCTAGCTCAGGCGCGCGTTGGGCGATCATCCGCTCGGAAGGCTCAATCGGCAGCACCTCGCGGTCGCACGGCTCGTAGGCGCCGGCGCCGGCGCCTACGTTTGCAATCGATCGTGCGTCGCCGAGCGCCTCGCGAATCTGCGTGGCGATGCGTGGGTCGGGCCTGCGAGTGGCGGTATACCCGAGTCCAATCCGGTCGTAGGAGCTGCCCTGAGAGTCGTCCATGAGATTCACAATCTAGTCATCAAATGTTTCCTTGCTTCGACAGGGTCTCCTGCTTTATCCCAATTTGGAAACGTTCCGTTCGTCCGGGTCGGTCGTGGTTGTGCTTGCTGGCAGGATAGATCCACAAGCTCGAAAGTCGACTGCATATACTTGAAAGTCGACAGGTGCGGTTCTCAGCGCAACCGCTCCCACTGCTTCAGGCTGCAGATCGAGTTGTGCGATCCATGGCGACGAGCCGCTTGTCTGCGCCTGTGCCGGCGCCTTGCTCAATCCAACGCCGAGCCGCTTGCCCTCCGCCTCCCGCCTCACCCACGTAAGCAGGAAATCCTGCCCGCGGGCGGGTGCGCTTGCGTGGGGAGCGACCAGCTCCACGTCGACCCCAACGGCGCACATCTCTGTCAGCGCGTACACCGCCAATCCGCCTGAGTGGGAGAGGCTGAAGTGCAGCTGCTCCACACCAGGTGGATCGAGTCTGGGCTTGCCTTGCGGCTCCTGTACAAAGCGCAGCTCGCGCGCTGGCTCATCTACATAGGTGCTCAGAAGCGCCCGCAACAGGCCACGAGCGGCTATCCAACGCCGCCGCGCCGGTTCGCGCACAATGCGAGCAGCGCGCTCTCTCTCCCGCACGTCGAGCAGCGCCTCGAGCTTGGCGTCGAGGGCGTCAAGGTCCGCCGTCCAGAGATGCAAGGCGCCTGCGTGGAGCCTCATATGTGCGTCAATGTAATGCTTAGACCTCATGGTTTCGCGTCTTGAGCCCCTGCGCCGCCGCCTCGGCGAATTCACCGTCACGCCATCGCAATACGCCATCGCAGCGTACGCAGCGATGGGCGCGTTCACGTTGATTGTGCTCAGCGGAGCCGCTGTGCGGCTGACCGG
>JBAPMC010000062.1:0-4763 GCA_049278415.1 Solirubrobacteraceae bacterium | reverse complement strand
GGCCATAGCGTCACGCTGTTCGAGCGCGACGAGTCCGCCGGTGGGCTCGTGCGCTTCGGCGTGCCCGACTTCAAGATCGAGAAGGCGGTTGTGCAACGCCGCGTCGAGCAGCTGATCGCCGAGGGAGTGGAGCTGCGCTGCGGCGTCGATGTGGGCGCCGATGTGACGGTGGCCGAGCTGCAGGAGCGCTACGACGCAGTTGTGCTCTCCACCGGCTCACGCGTCCCGCGCGACCTGTCCGTTCCCGGACGGGAGCTGAGCGGCATCCACTTCGCGATGGACTACCTCTACCAGCGCAACCGCTTCGTTGCGAGCGAGCATGGTCCCGCTCCGACTGTCGAGGCACCCGCAGCGGGCGAGCGGATCACAGCCGCCGGCAAGCACGTGGTGGTGATCGGTGGCGGCGATACGGGCGCCGACTGCGTCGGCAACTCGCTGCGCGAGGATGCTGCCTCGATCGTCCAACTAGAGCTTCTGCCCGAGCCGCCCGAGCACCGTCCAGATGCACGCACGCCGTGGCCGGAGTGGCCTTTGAAGTATCGGCTCTCCTACGCGATGGAGGAGGCTCGCACCGCTGGTCTCGGGGAGCAGGACTACTCGGTCACGACGACCCACTTCTCTGGCGATGACGCCGGCAATGTCGCCGCCTTGCATATTGCCCGGGCCGAGTCAGCGCCGCCATTCGCGCCCGTGTCCGGCTCAGAGCACGAGCTGCCCGCCCAGCTTGTTCTGCTTGCGATGGGCTTCCTTCACCCTGAACAGGTATTGCTCGATCAGCTCGGAGTGGAGAAGGACCCACGTGGCAACGTCAAGGCAGTCAAGCCTTACACGACCTCGGTGGACGGCGTGTTCGCCGCCGGCGATGCGCGCCGCGGGCAGTCTTTGATCGTGTGGGCGATCAACGAGGGCCGCCAGTGTGCACGCATGGTCGACCGCTACCTAGCCGGCTTGCGCAGCGATCCGGCGCTTGCGGGCACCGTCAACGGGTCTGCGCCACAGGATGGCGGTCTCGCCGGCCACGAGGATGCCGACGAAGGACCCGAGGGGCCGCCGCAGCACGTGGGGCCGGGCGTTCCGGCGGAGTAGTCCCGAGAGCTCGGGCGCAGGTCGTGTGCTACTGCTGGCCGATCCGTTTGCCGACCCAGGTCGTAAAGTCGGACTCGCTGAGGATGTTCGCGGCAAGGTCTTCGATGGTTTGAGCAGTGTCGTCAAGGCCATCGGATGAGTGCGTAAAGACGGCTCCGTTGCGGTCCAAGAACTCTCGCATTACGTCGTAAGCAGTCCGCTTGTTCCCGTCGGGTAGTGGGTGGTAGGTGGCGATGCGCGAGCAGTACACCGCTGCCTTCTCGTGTAGGGCCGGGAACATCTCGTAGTCGCCGAACCCCGCGAAGGGAGCGGCAAGGGCTGCCTCGGCGAGGTTGATGACGCGTGGGATGCGTGCCAGCTGGTGCGCGTCGATTCCGGAGTGGATCTCGGCGATCAGGAGGAAGTCGCCCAGCTCGATGCGCATCATGCGCGGCAACCTATCAGATACCTAGGTGGATTGGTGTATTGATTTCATAATGTAAAATAGCTTGACACCGGTAGGTCTTTCCTATAGAACCGTGCCCTGCCTTTAAACCCCGAGGAGTACCTAACATGGCTAAGACGATGACGCTTAGATTGGATGACGAGCGAGCAGCCACGCTGGAGTTGGTGGCACGTGCCGACGACCAGACCGTGACTGAGGCTGTTAGAACCGCGATCGACGCCCACATCGAGGAGCGCCGTGGCGACAAGGACTTCAAGGAGCGGTTGCGCCGTCGTCACGAGGAGGAGCGCTCACTTTACGAGCGTCTCTCGCGCTGATGCTGTTTCGAGCATAGGGCCGGATATGCCTGCCGAGTAGTCGGCCTGGCCTCAGCGCTAGACTGGCTGCGTGGCCAACCCCTCCGACAACGAACGCGCTGCTTCCAGCAACGCTGGCGGGCTTCCGCGCGCTTGCATCATTGGCGCGGGCTCCTCGGGCATCGCCACCGCCAAGGCGCTGCTCGACCGCGGGATTCCCTTCGACTGCATCGAGAAGTCCGATCAGGTTGGGGGCAACTGGGTGTTCGGCAACCGCAACGGGATGTCGGCGGCGTACCGCGACCTGTTCATCAACGTGTCGCGCGAGCGGATGGCCTACGCGGATTATCCGATGCCGACCACCTATCCCGACTTTCCTCATCACACTCACATCAAGGAGTACTTCGACGGCTATGTCGATCACTTCGGCTTGCGTGAGCACATCACTTTCGAGACCGCCGTCGAGCGTGCCCACAAGCGCGAGGACGGCGTGTGGGAGATAGCGCTCGACACGGGGGAGACGCGCCTGTACGACGCGCTGCTGGTGGCCAACGGCCACCACTGGGATGCGCGCTGGCCTGAACCGGCATTCCCTGGCGCCGACGCGTTTCAAGGCACACAGCTACACGCGCACTCCTACGTGGACAACTCGATCTTCGCCGGCAAGGACGTGGTGGTTCTTGGCATGGGCAACTCGGCGATGGACATCGCGGTGGAGTCCTCCTATGTGGCCGCCAACACTTACCTAGCGGCGCGCAAAGGCGCCTGGATCATCCCCAAGTACGTGTTCGGAAAGCCGGTGGATCAGCTCCCCAACAATCCGCGTGTGCCGTTTGCGATCCGTCAGCGCATGATCCACCAGACGATCAAGGCGATGACCGGCCCGCCTGAGCGCTACGGATTGCCCAAGCCCGACCACAAGTTCGGCGAGTCCCACCCAACCGTGTCGGGACGCATCCTCGACCGCATCGCCCACGGCACGATTGCGCCGAAGCCGAACATCGCCTCGCTGGAGGGCGAGAAGGTCCGCTTCGTCGATGGCAGCGAGGTACACGCAGATGTTGTCGTGTACTGCACCGGCTACAAGATCAGCTTTCCCTTCTTCGACACGGACTTCTTGGCCGCGCCGGATAACCACATCGAGCTGTTCCGGCGTGTCTTTCACCCAGATATCGCGGGTCTGTACTTCATCGGCTTGTTGCAGCCCTTGGGTGCGATCATGCCTTTGGCGGAGGCCCAGGGCGCCTGGATCGGCGACTATCTGCGTGGGGAGTACGCCCTACCCGCGCCGGCCGACTTGCGCCGCGACATCGCCGACGATCAGACAGCGATGCGCAAGCGCTACGTGGCCTCCAAGCGCCACACGATCCAGGTGGACTTCAACGACTACCTGTTCGCGCTTGACGCCGAGCGGCGTGCTGGGACCGAGCGGGCGCGGGCGCGCGGGTTTGCGCCGCCGATTTCCGCGCATGCGGCAGTTCCCGTCGCATAGCGTCCTCAGGACAGCTCTCTTTATTTTGGATTTGCTGTTCGTTCCCGGGATTCTCGAGGACGATTCGCCGACCGAGAGGTCTAGTCACTGAAAGGGTTCTCAACTCGCACGCCGGCGTAATCCTGGCCGTCATTGAGGTCCTCGGAGAGCACGACCTTGCATCCGAGTGCGCGCGCCGCCTCGACGATCGCGGCGTCCCAATAGGAGATGTCGAATCGCTGTCGCGTGGACATCGCGGAGAGCACTGTGTCCACTGTCGTCTCCTGGACGGGAAAGCGCCGGAAGGACTCGATGAGCCGGGCGGTCTGATCGTGCGGCAGCTGATCCGCTCGGGTCTCGCGGGTCGCCTGTACGTAGAACTCCTGGAGCACCTGCACCGAGAGCCCGATGTCCCTGGCCGAGAGGATCTCGTTGGCTCTGGTCGCCTTCGCTTGCTCGTCGGGATCGTGCGAGATCGCGTAGAGCAGGATGTTGGTGTCAGCGAATCGCACGCCGGTGCAACTCGTCTCGGTCGAGGCGGTCGCGGGCGCTGAAGCGGTCGATCTGCTCTTGAACGCTCTTCTGCTGGGCCTCGAGCCTTGCGAACTCGCCATTGCGGTCGGACAGCGAGCCCAGATACTCGGCGACAAGGCTGCTCACAGAGCTGCCACGCTCGGCTGCGCGGATCCTTGCGGCGCGATAGACGTCGTCAGGGACGGATACGGTGATATTCGTCACTGTGCTTCACAGTATCACAGTTACACAGTCAATCGCCGGTTTGGGGCAGAGCCTCGCCGTTGGGGTTTGCGTGGAGCGCTAATGGTATAGTTATCCCATGGTTACTACCATCGATTCTGCCGGACGTATAGTAGTTCCGAAGCGGCTGCGCGAAGAGCTTGGCTTCAAGCCCGGGCAAGAGCTCGAGCTGAACGCTGTAGACGGACGTCTCGAGATCGAGCACCAAGCCACACCGATGCGCCTCGAGCGCCGTGGCGCGCGGCTGGTGGCCGTTGCGGATCGGGACATGCCGACGCTCACGGCCGAGGTGGTGCGTGAAACGCTGGAGCAGGTCCGCCGTTGACACCGGACAGTAGCGTCGTGATTGCCGCCTTCGCGAGTTGGAGTGAGAAGCACGAGGCGGCGATGGGGGCACTGGATGACCTTCGCGACCTCGTCGCGCATGTGGAGCTCGAGGCATACTCGGTACTGACCCGCTTGCCAGAGCCGCTCCGCGCCGAGCCGGGTCTCGTCTCCGAATATCTTCGCGAGGACTTCTCTGGGGCGCGCATGATCCTTCCTGAGGCTGAGCGGCGTGCTCTGGTTCAGCGACTTGCTGATCTCTCGATCTCCGGCGGCGCCGTCTATGACGCGAGCGTGGCTGCCACAGCCGACCACCATGGGCGCACACTGCTCAGCTGCGATTTGCGCGCGGCGAGAACCTATGAGAAGCTCGGCATCAGCGTCA
>JBAPMC010000061.1:0-10821 GCA_049278415.1 Solirubrobacteraceae bacterium | reverse complement strand
CAGTCCCAACCGCGTGAGTTGTCATGACGAGGATCGTTGGGGACACCCCAGAAAGTGACGCGCACACCCGTGAGACCCGCAAGCTGGCTGATATTGGTCGAGGTGACATTGACGCCATAATCTTCACCGGGACCGTCGCGCAATGACGTGTCGAGTACGACCGGGACGTTCGCCTTATCGACGAAGAACCCAAATCGCGCAGGCTCACCATAATACGGTTCGAGATTAAACAACGGGACAGCAAGATCGACATAGCCAACGGTCGCGGGTTCATAGACTGTCACCGAGACGACACCGATCGCGGTATTCGCAGGACACTCATCTTCACGAAAGTTGGCTTCGGTGATGAACTGTGTCAATGTGCAGCGCGGGATCGGTACCGGGTTGCCGATCAGTCCTGCTGGGATCTTCGTGATGATGTCCTTGGACAGCGCGACAGGTTCGACAACCGGCTTGATTTCGCTGAGCGGGCCGGTCTCGGGGCCCTGGTTGATCATGACGGTCCCCGTCACCTGGAATGGATGGGAGCCAGCCTGGGTAGCGAGAGCGCCGCCCTCTTCTTCGGCGCGCAACCGCCAGTCTTCCACACCGTAATGGGATGGTTCGTCACTGATCCGTATGGGCCTGCTAAACGACGTGGTTGGCGCGCCCCCACCCGAGACGCTCACATCGTTAGCTTCAGTTGAGGACGCGTCCGGCGATACTCTCACCGCGATACGAATTTCCAGCTCGTCATAGGGTGCGAGTTCGCGATCAAACGTGCACGACAACGACCCAAGCGAACAAGAGATCCCCTGAGGGTTCTGAAAGTTGGCGGTAAACCCAGGGCTTTTACCCACGATACCGACAGCGTGAAGACCAGGCGGCAGATTATCACTGATCGTGAGCGGTGTCATTTCGCCCTTGAGCACGGCATCGCCCATGTTCTCCACGGTAACGACGATCTCACCGTCAGATCGACCATGAGTCACCTCGCTGACATGGACCGGTGCGGACCCACCAGCCCGCATCGTTGCGACGGGCAGATCAGCAAGCGAACCCTGAAAAGACACCAAATACGGACCACCCGCAGGACCGGTAACTTCGACATTCCCAGCACCGACACCTGGAAGAGCCACTAGAGCCGCTTCGACTTCAGCGGCGCTAGCCCCAGCATGGATAGCGGCAGTCGTCTCGCTCGCTTCCAACCTGTTGCCTGTAGTAGCGTTAAAAGGCGGCACGGTCGATATCGTCAGCGTATTAGCCCCCACCGCGAGAACCGTCGTGTTCGCCGCGAACTGGCCATGGCTTGGGGGCATCGTGAGCGTATCGCCGACATGGAAAGCGCCTTCACCAGCCTCGACCTCGGTGAGAACACTCGAACCACCTGCAGCAAGCCCCGTCGCAGTAGTGACGGTGAGGGTAAACGTACCACTGCCCCCTTCGACAGAGACTTCCTGAACCTCATCGGCAGCCAGCCCCGCTTTCAGGTTAGCCGGACGCGACGCGGAAGACACTTGCCACCACGGCATCGCAGCGACAGACGAAGATACTCCAACAGACCCGATCAACCCAAGTGCTAGTAGTCCGGCGAGGACCAGCCTCAAACGAATAGGAACCTTCATTATTTCGTCCTCCGCTTGTTGCTGAGTTTCCCAGTTTTCTTAGCCGTTTTCTTACTTTTGTCCTTCGCCTTCTTCACGCACTTACCGTGACTGAGCCTCTTACCTTTCTGACACTTGACCGTCTTCTTCTTCGCGACCTTCTTCACCGTGACCGACGGTCCAGGATTACCAGGACCCTGAAATGTCAGAGACCCAGGCGTCGGATCATTCGGCGCGGCCACGGGACTCTGGCAAGCATCGCCTTCGCACGCCGGCGCCCGTTGGAATTCCGCAAAACCACCGTCGACACGAGCGTCATAGACGTCCAAGACAGTGTCGGTGTCCTGCGATGCGAGTTGGGCGGAGGTCAGGAAGAACACATCATCGCCGCTTTCCGACGCGTCGAGGAAAGCCGATTCTTCCTTCGACGTCCCCGACGATATGAGATCGACACAACCACCCGAATGCGCACTGAATGTCGCACTTTCGTTCGAGCAACCACCAACACCCGGCGGCTCGAACTCATACACATCCTCCACACCGTTCGTATCAGACGGGACAAGCGCATCCGGACTATTGAAAAACAAACGGCCCGAATCAGAGAGATAACGCGACTGATAAAACGGCGACGTCCACACAGGAACATTAGCCGCGAGCCACACATGATTCACGGAATGTTGTCTGTCGACAAGCAACGTTCCAGCAACAGTGCCTGAATCGAATACGCCGTGCGGACGAGCGCCGGTCGGGTCACACGACGCACAAACGAGACGCCCATCGCCGCCGTTCCCATTCGCATCATAGAGGAAGACCTCATTATCGCGCTGACCGTTTGAGGCGTCACGATTGTCATAGCCAGTCAGCGACCGTTCAGACATAAACGCCAGCCAACGACCGTTGGGCGAGACCCGCACAGTCGGACTTTCAGAGCCAGCCTCGCGACCAGACCAATCGGATACATCTTTCAACGACGAACCTTCTGCACCGGAGAGGACAGCGATCAGCTTAGTCACACCAGCGCGGTAAAGATAGAGATTGGGCTGACCGGCGACAGCCTTTTCGCCATGCTCGTTTGCTTCTATGCCAGTCAGAACACCCTTGCCAACAAAATAGACAGAGGAGCCGTCTTCGGAGGTGCCGGCCACGAGGCCTTGCACAGCGCCATCAGGGGCAAGGTCCATTGTGTGCCCAGCCGACAGCGCACCCCCCAGCGGCGCTTCGAACAGGTACAGATCCCCACCCATAGTGAAGAACACCCGGGAGTCATCGCTGCTCGCGGTCTGATATTCCGCCCCCACACCACCCAGCTGGACCGTTTCTTCACGGACTACATCACGCAGGTAGAGGCGCGACACGCTGTGGTTAGTCTGCCAGGCAACACGGGAGCCGTCAGTGGAGATGGCATTCCTAAGGACCCCACTGTTACCTTTACCAAGGGTCGGTTCGCCACCTGCCGGTTCGCCACCTGCGCTTTCCGGCAAGACGCTGACCAGCTGAAGCTGACCCCCAACCCACTCGTAAAGACTGTTAGCGGGAGCCCCTTCGGTCAGGACAGCATCGGAAGTTAGGACGATGTGGCTCCCGTCAGGGTTAGCCCCGAGGAATATGACACCACATTCAGTTCTACCACAACCGCCGGATTCGCTGAAATGAGTTCCTTCCGGCACATTGGCGAAACCCGGAGCACCAGTCACCAACGGACGATAACACGAGGCGAGACACGGATCATTCGGTTCGCCGCCGGGATAATCGGTCCGCAGGAACACCGTCTGTTCAGAAGCTTCAACCGAAAGCGACGGAGCAAGCGCACCAAAAGGCTTGACGACACTATCAGAGAGATCCGTAGAGAAGAAACGATACTCTTCTGGGGTTGCCTCATTGAAACCGTTAGCGACGTCGCGAGGAGTCGAGATATCACGCGACCCCCAAGACGAAACACCAGCTCCCACACGAGTGGAGAGCACCTGCGTATTGTTGGAGTTACCAGGCGGCGCGGATTCAGTCGGCGCAGTCGCAAGATAAGCGATCGCATTACCATCAGCGGACGCTTGGATCACCCCATTGCTCCCGATCGAATTGAGCTTCGCGCTGTGCTTGTTTGGCGGAGAGACCAGCTCCCATGCACGTTCGTCGGGCAGGGCGAAGACGTTTGTGGCTTGTGTGGTGAAGGTGAGTTCTTCGCCATGGGTGACGCTGGGATGTGAGTTGTGAGCGACAAGGCGGTAGTGATAGACGGTATTTGGCTGCAGGCCCTGCGCGTGCGCGGTGACCGTGTCCGGTTCGTAGTTGGGTGCAAGCTGACCGTCGGGGCTCGGTACGCTCGATTCGTAGGTGCTTGGGCAGGAGGATGGTGTGGCGCATGGCCCGTATTCGAAGGTGTATGAAGTTGATTCTTCGTTGGGTTCGCTGCGCGGGTTTACTTCGGCGCTGAACGTCGCGCTGTCGGCGCTGATGTTCAAAACAGACTCGCTGCCAGCTTCGACTGTAGGTGCGCTTGATGGTTCGAGGATGAAAGCGTCGATCCTGTTAGCTGTAGTGTCGGCTGCGTAGACAGCGTCGCTTTGAGGTTCGACCGCGAGGCCAGCGCCGCCGGTCAGCTGAGGAGAGCCGAACCTCACGGCAGCAGGACAGAAAGGTGGGCTGAAGATAATTGGGGGAATGGGAACGCAGGACGGCGAGACGACGGCGATCGAGTCGCCTTCATCCACATAAAGATCCCCGGTCGCGGAATTAACAGCCAGACCAGTCATCCCGGTTTGGCCTTCTTCGGTCGCAAACACGTAACCAAGCACATCAGCGTTGGCGTCAAACTTGACTACCTCAAAGCCGTTTTCCGAAGCATAGAGCTCGCCTGTGGCAAAATTGATAGCAAGGGACGTTGGGGTCTCAAGAGTTTCTGTATTCTGGATAAAGGCTCCCGATTGACTGAACTCGAAAGGGCCCCCGCCATTCTTGTCGGCTACCCAGAGGTCGCCGGCAGCGTCAACGGCGATACCTGCGAGATGTTTGAAAGGTTGATGGAGGGTGAGGGTGACACCGGTATTGTTGGTGGCGGTAGCTGGCTTTGAGAGCCTGATGGTGCGTGCCGCTGTGTTCCATTCGAAAATCTGGGTGTCGGCAGGTATGCCTTCGCCGGAGATTTCATAGTTTGTCAATTCCCCGCTGGTGACTTCGAACCCGGTGACTTCACTGGAACCGCTGGTGATGTCACCGGTGAGCGTGGCAGCAGTGGTTGGGTTGCGACTGATCTGTCCTTTGACGCCCCAAGTTTCTACCAGGACTCCTTCGGAGGTGAACTTCTGCACGAGGCTATCGCCAGCGCTGAATTCGCCGGCATCGGCGACATACACATCGCCTTCACCACCAGGAGAGTTATCCACAGCGATCAAAGCAGGAGCCGCGAACTGACCCGGAGCCGTACCCGAGAGACCCTGCCGACATACGATGGTGCATGTCTGCGGTTCGGACGCCCCGGTGGAGACGCCCCAACCCCACGCACGGATGAAGGCACCTTTGGCGGTGAACTCATCGACGCGATGGTTACCGGTATCAGCAATATACACATCGTGAGTAATGTCATCGACAGCCACGCCGCTGCCGGCACTTTGTGTACCGGCAGGCGAGAGCGAGAGATTGCCCGCACCAGAACCCGGAACACCAAACGATCCACCGAAAACACGACCCCTGCTGGCAACCGCTGGGGATGCGAAAAAGGCAAGTACAAGAAGCGAGACGCACACGACCGCTACAGCGGACCCTGTCTTTTCTGTGTGCTCCATGGTTCTCACCTGTTCTCCTTCGTCATGTCGGTAGATAATGTGATCGTGCATGTCAGACGGGAGATGCCAGGGCTCCCCGGAGCCTGACACCCCTGTGATACGTGCAAGAGATGAAGCGAAACGCTCTCTGGCCAAGGAAATGGGCTATTCGGCGGTCACCGCCCAAGAGCCGCTGCCTTTCGCTCCGCCCGGTCCCGGGACGAAAACAACCATCATCGCACCGGCCTTGGGGACATTGCCGATGCTCGTGGAGCCGGCGGTCGCACCTGCGAGAGTGCTGGTGTATATGCAGAGGTTGCCGGGTTCGGCAGCCGGTGCCGCCGCGGTCCCCTTGCACTCCGCCGATTCGACTTCTTCTTCTTCGAGGTCTATTTCCAACCCTTTTTCGTTGATGAAGTGAGCATGACTTCCGCTCAGTGGCGCCGCCAACGGGATCGCAAAGGAGGCAACAGGCACCACATGCGAACCCGCTTCCCGCAGTTCATCAAACGCCCAGATTCCTGTCTCAGTCTTCCCAGATGGAAGCGTGCCACCCAAAGTCCAGGGCGAGCCTTCTTTACCCGCTTTACCTTCCTTACCAGCAGCGCCAGCAGCCCCGGTTTCACCCTTCGCTCCAGTTGCACCCGAAGGCCCAGTCGGACCCTGCGGACCAACAGCGCCCACAGCACCAGCAGGACTCGCCGCACCAGTAGCCCCAGACGCCCCGTTCTTACCGTCCGCGCCCTTCAGCGACTTGAGCACCTTCGGACTGATCTGTTTTGTCGAAGTGATCAAGTATTTCCCGGCGGCAAACGCCCCGCCGCTCATCGCGAAAACCAACGCGAGCGTCATCGCGACATTGGCATACGTAACACGCCTACGAATAATTGACAGCATCAGTCCACTCCCTCCTGAAAGAACGATCCACACGAATAGACCCGCGGGACCGCGGGCGAGACCCGCAGGATCTGCGGGCAAGCAAAGTCGCCGCAGGCACACAGCCAACGACGACAGAAGAACAAGAAGGCTGAAGCGCGCTACCTACGCGCGAGTGCCCTTTTCGACACGACAGATCAAACCGGGCCGTATACCCGGCGAGCCGCGCAGCACTGCCACGGCAAAGGGGACTAGCGGCTAGAGACCGGCCGTCCCAGAGAGAGAGAGAGAGAGAGAGAGACGCGTCAGCGACGCTGACGCGTCCTATTACGGACCCGCCAAGTGCACACGGACTCTCAAGCACGTTATTCCCCAAAGAAACCACGCGAAAAACAACTCCCTCTCAATTACGACCCGGTCCCTCTCCCAAGGTCCCCGTCAAAACAAATGTTGGCGTCGACCACAGGGCCAACCCAAACCGACCTTATGTCTCGCCTGCACCCATGTGGGAAGCAGACACAAGCCACTTATACACGATGCTGCCGCAGTTGTCAACCGTCCTTAGGGAAAGGCTTCGTACAGGACCATCGAATCCTGGTGCACTTTCCCGGGCCTGCGACGCATATGAGGCAATCGTCTATCTGGACGGACTATTCGGCTACGGTTCATGCATGCACCGACCGAGCTGAAGCTGTGGCCACCAACGTAGACATCTCCCGCCCAACGGATCGCAAGAGCACTCAGCGCGAACGGCTGCTCGACGGCATGATCGCCGCCGCCCACCGCTACGGATACAGCGGAGCAAGCGTCTCGCAGGTGATTGCGCACGCCGGTGTGTCGCGTCCCACCTTCTATGAGTACTTCACCGACAAGGACGACTGCTTCCTCGCCGCCCACCGCGCGCATGCCCGGCTCCTGGTCAAGGACATCAGCCGCGCCATAGCTGCCGAGGCGCCCGAGCGGGCTGTGCAGACGGCTATCCGCAGATTCATTGAGCTCGCCGAAGAGCACCCCGATCGAGCCGGCTTCCTTGCCGACGCCACGATGGCGGGCGGATGGCGAGCGCTGGATGAGCGCGATCGCATGATCGCCGATATCTCACAAGCCATCGAGCGGGCCCGGGCCCAAGCGTCACCACAGACGCCGACGCCCGACCTGCCTGTCCAGGTGGTGCTCGGCGCCGTGCGCTGGGTGCTGGCTCCCCTGTTGCGCCGCGGCGAGCGCGACCTGACCGCCCTCGCCGACGATCTCACCGGCTGGGTCGAGAGCTATGAGCACCCCAGTGGCGAGCACCGCTGGCACACGCTCGAGCCGGGGGCAACGCTTCCGCCGTCGCCTCACGAGTCTCAGATATCGCTGCGTCCCCCACCCTCGATCCCGCGGGGAAGATCAACTCTCTCAAAGGGTGAAATAGCCCGCAATCAACGCGATCGAATCCTCTACGCAACGGCCGAGGTAGCGGCGGTCAAGGGCTACAACGCAACCACCATCGCCGATATAACCGCCGCCGCCAGCGTCGACCGGCGCGTCTTCTATAAGCATTTTCGCGACAAGCAGCAGGCGTTTCTCGCCGTCCATGAGCTCTGCATCCAGCAGCTGATGGCGGTTGCCGCAAGCGCTTTCTTCAGCGCCACCGACTGGCCTGAGCGAGCGTGGGAATCGATGCGAGCATCCACCCAGTTCCAGACGACCCACCCGATCATGGCCCATATCGCTCTGGTGGAGTCTCACGCCGTCGGTGCACCCGCGATTCAGCGCGTCGACGACAGTCGCGCAGCATTCACAATCTTCCTCCAGGAAGGCAACCAGCACACAAGCCATCCTGTCTCACAGACAGTGATGGAAGCGATCGGTGGCTCCGTTTTCGAGATCTGCTACTACCAAGCCCGCCGCGGTGAGAGCGAGCGGATGTCGCGCCTGACCTGCAACGGCGCCTACATCGTCCTCGCGCCGTTCATGGGGGCGGCCGCAGCCAACGAGTTCATCGACGAGAGGTTGCGCGAAGCCAGCGTACAGCTGGCTAAGTGAGCGGCATCTCCACTTGCCCGTGCGGTGAGCCAAGCTCCGCAAGCCGCCGCAAGAAAGGCTCAGCTGGGAAGGCCTCAGGACCAAGCACGCCTGTGCCCTTCCATGCACCCTCGTCGAGCAGCTCGAGGGCCACTACGGGGTTGATCGCCGTCTGCCACACCACGGCCTGACTGCCGTATTCACGCATCGTTTGCTCGTTATCGACTATGTGGTACAGGTAGGTGGAGCGAGGCGAGCCATCGACGCCCGTGCCCGTTACCCACGTACCGGCGCACGTACGTCCCGTCATCCGTTCGCCGAGCGTGGCCGGGTCCGGAAGCGCAGCCGCCACCACATCGCGCGGAGCCACCTCCATACCGCGCACCGACACTGTCTCGGTGGAGTCAAGGCCGAGCTTGTGCAGCGTGCGCAGCACGTCGATGAACTCCTGCCCTAGCCCGTACTTGAAGGTGACGCGCTCGCACTGCACCCAGCGCGGGATCAGCACCACCTCCTCGTGCTCCACGTTCACGCACTCCACACGTCCGATGCCCTCCGGGAAATCAAATACCTCGGGCTCGGAGAACGGGGCGGTTGTATAGAAGCCGCGCTCGCGCTCCCAGATAAGTGGTGGGTTCAGGCACTCCTCGATCGTCGTCCAGATCGAGAAGGTGGGCGCGAAGTCATACCCCTCAACGATCAGGTCGGCGCCATCGCGCACCCCCACCTGCTCGACCTTCGAGAAGAGCTCCTCGGCGGCGTAGCGGGCGAACACGTCCGAGAGGCCTGGCTCCACACCCATCCCCACGAGCGCGAGAAGTCCCGCCTGCTCCCACTGCTCACTGCGGGCAAGCTGAACGTCGCCGAGCATCACCCCCGGCAGCTCATGTGGGCGCTGAGGGTGGGGGTGTGAGAGCGTCATCGCCATATCCAAGTAGGTGGTGCGCGCCTGGAAGGCCGCATCGAAGATCGGCTCGTTGAAGCGTGGGTCACAAGCGTTCAGCACAGCGTCGGGACGCACTCTCTCGATCAGCTGCATGAGCGCCGCTCGGTCTGAGGCGTCCACGCGCTCCGCGGCGAAACGACCGGCTTCGCCGAGCTTTGCAACCACCTCGTGGGCTCGCGCCGGCGAGACGTCAGCGAGTGAGACTTGCTCGAACGCGGGCCTGTGCTGGGCGATCGACGCGAACGCCGCACCAACACCGCCGGCTCCCACCACGAGCACCCGCATCGCTCCAGTGTGACGCAAGAGGGCCCCTTTCACCAGGGCAACCGGATCTTCGGGTCCAGCCGGCCACGTAGGCATCGACTCTCGACCCCGACCATGGCGCTCTCGCCTCACGTATGCTTGCCTCGACCGATGGCGAGCATGCTCATGGACAGGCCCTCGACTTCAGACGTCGAGCGGCCCAAGGCCCGTTGGGCGCCCTCGCCCACGATCGGCCGCGGCGAGCTGTTGTGGGTGATATTCGGCGGCATTGCGCTAGCGCTGCTAACCACCTGGCCGCTCGTGCTGCACATGAGCACACGCATAGCGCCAGACCTCGGTGACCCAGTGCGCACCGCGTGGGAGATAGCGTGGGTTGGACACGCGCTGCTGCACAGCCCGCTGCATGTGTTCAACTCCAACGCCTTCTACCCCCACCCGCTCAGCCTCGCCTTCTCCGACTCGCTGCTCGGCTATGGCCCCGCTGCCTTCTTCGGGTCTGGAACAGTGGCTGCACTCGTCCGCTACAACCTGCTCTTCCTGTTTGCTTGGTCGCTGTGCTTCATAGGCGCGTGGCTACTCGCGCGCGAGCTCGGCACAGGCAAGGTTGGCGCAGCAGCAGCCGGAGCAGCATTTGCCTACGCCCCCTACCGAGTAACGGAGGCCGGCCACCTGCACGTGATCTCCGGCGGCGGTATTCCGCTGTCGCTGTTCCTGCTGCTGCGCGGCTACCGGCGCTCCTCACGCGGGCTGCTCGTGGCGGGTTGGCTCGTGGCGGCCTGGCAGATCAGCCTCGGCTTCACGCTCGGGCTGCAGTTCGCCTACCTGATGGCGGTGCTTGCGCTGATCGCCGTGGTGTGGTGGTTGCGAGAGCGCCGCTCGAGCTCCGCTGATGAGCCCGCCGCACAGAGTACGTCGGCGCCGGGAGCAATCGCAGGCTTGCGGGCGCTGCCGCGCAATCTCGTGGCGATCACCTGCATCGGAATCGCCCTGTGCGGGGTGATCTCGGTCTACCAAGCACGTCCTTATCTGAAGGTGGCAGCTGAGTATCCGACGGCAAAACGCACGCTCAAGGAAGTCAAGAACTACTCCTCGGGCCCGTGGGCGTTCCTGGCGGCCTCCTCGGAGAACCGCGTGTGGGGCGCAATCACTGCGGGCGCCAGAGCACACGTGCACTCAAAGAATGAGGATGTGTACTTCCCAGGCGCCGTGATCGCGCTGCTCGCGCTGATCGGGCTCGCCTCCTCGATATACACACGCCGATTGCGCATCGGCCTCACGTGCGGGGTGGCTGTCTGCTCGATCCTCGCGCTGGGCTTCGGTCTGACCGGCGCCGGCTACCCCTATCGACTGCTGTACGACTACGCCCCTGGTTGGGACGGTGTGCGCG
>JBAPMC010000060.1:0-9837 GCA_049278415.1 Solirubrobacteraceae bacterium | reverse complement strand
CACGCGATGATCGATGAGTTCTTTGACGGTCTACCCGAGAAGGTGATCGCTCTGCCGACGGGCCAGGCATTGGTTGTCAAGCAGTAGGAGACCCAGCGCCTGCCCGCATCCATACGCTCCGATCTCGACGCATGCCCATGCATCTCACGATCGCCCTGCTTCCAATAGCCTGCCGGTCTGCATGACGATTCAGTGGACAGCGTGAGGTTCATCGAGACGCCACTCCCCGGGGCATGGGTGATCGAGCCGGAGCGCCTTGATGATGAGCGCGGATGGTTCACACGTACGTTCGACGCGGAGGCGTTTCTCACCCATGGGATGAACCCCGAGGTCGTGCAGTGCAATGCGTCCTTCAACGCCAAGCGCAACACGCTGCGCGGGATGCACTACCAGGCAGAGCCGCACGGCGAGTCAAAGCTCGTCCGCTGTGTGCGCGGTGAGCTGTTCGACGTGGCGGTCGACCTGCGCCCCGACTCGCCGACCTACCGTCGCTGGCACGGGGTTGAGCTCACCGCGGAGAACGGCCTCGCGTTCTACATACCCGCAGGACTCGCCCACGGCTTCCAGACGCTCACCGACGATTGCGAGGTGCTCTACCAAATGGGCAACCGCTATGTGCCGGAGGCGACCCGGGGCGTGCGCTTTGACGACCCGGCGTTCGGGATCATCTGGCGCGAGCCCAAGGGTGATCTTGTGATCTCCGAACGGGACAGCTCATACCCCGACTTTCCGGTGGGCTGAGATGGACGCTCTCAGGGACACTCAACGGAGCGCCTCCATGCCGTGTCGTCTGTGTGGTGGACCATCAACCTTCAAGTTCCTCGTCGGCGATCGCAACCGCGGCCTGGGTCCAGGGCGTTTCGAGTATCGGCTCTGTGAGGCATGTGGGGCGATCGCCATGACCGAGGTCCCCCACGATCTCGATCGCTACTACGCAATAGATGGCTACGGGTCGGCGGCGCAGGAGATGACGCCAGAGCTGGTGCGCCGCGAGCAAGCCAAGCTCGAGCTCATGGCAGAGCTCGAGCCGCCGGCGGAGATCATCGAGATCGGTCCCGGGCCGGGTCTCTTTACGCGTAGTGCAAAGGCTGCTGGCTTTGCCCTCACCGCTCTTGAGATGGACGCGCACTACTGCCAGGATCTGAGCGAGCGGTTTGATGTACGGGCGATTCAAACGACGTCTCCGGAGGCTGTGCTGCCGACTCTGCCGGCCTGTGACGCAGTGGTGATGTGGCATGTGCTCGAGCACCTTCCCAACCCCTGGGAGGTGCTCGCCCGCAGTGCTGAGAAACTGGCGCCTGGGGGGCTGCTCGGGCTGTCCACACCAAACCCCGACTCTCTGCAATACCGCGCTCTGGGTCGCTACTGGACCCATGTCGACGCGCCGCGCCATCTCCAGCTGATTCCCATCGCCTCGCTCGAGCGCAAGCTCGCCCAACTGGGTATGCGAAAGCTCCGCGTCACCACCTCCGACCCCGTCGGCCAAGCCCTCAACCGCAGCGGTTGGGAGGCTGTGGTTCGCCGCCATCCCGCCCGCCATCCCCCGACGATGAACGATCTCCACGTGGCCAGGGCCATCACTCTCGCCCTTGCCCCCTTCGAACGTCGCGGTCTCGGCGGGGCTGCTTACACGGCGGTCTTCGCTCGCGATGAAGACGGGGCCGAGTGCGCCAACCACGTTGCTCAGCTCGCCACGCACGGAGGAGGCTGACACGTCGGTGGGAGGTGGTCCACACACTCGTGACGGAGAGGGTTCCCCTGTTCAGGGCTTCGACGATCTGCTCTCCAGCGAGGCCGCCGGTCCCGCTGCGGTCCGTGGCGGGGGTCTGCGTGGCGTCGGCTTCCTGGTTGGGTCTGTAGCGAGCATCGCCTCAGCGGCGCTGCTGTTCCGCCATCTCGGCGTTGGCAACACAGGTAGATACGTAACGATCGTCTCGCTTGTGGCCGTCGTCGCAGGCTTCTCAGATCTCGGCTTGACAGCCATCGGAGTAAGGGAAGCCTCGGTACGCGGCGATGAGGAGCGACTGCCCCTGTTGCGCGACATGCTGGGCATGCGCATCGTGCTCACGCTTGGAGGAGTTGCGATCGTCGGTGCTATCGCCGCCGTGCTGTATCCAAGCGTCGTCGTCGCAGGCGTCGTCATCGCCGGTGTCGGCCTGCTGTTGCAGGTCACTCAGGACAACTATGCCGTGCTGCTCCAGGTCGACTTGCGTTTGGGCTGGGTCGCCGCCCTGGACATGCTTCGTCAGCTCTCCACAGCGCTGTTCGTCGGTCTGTTGGTGCTCGCCGACGCCAAGTTGCTTGCCTTCGTCGCGGTGGCCGTGGCCGTGGGGATCGTGTGCTTGGCTGCGGTCGCTCTTTTGGTTCGAGGCCGCCGCTCGCTGCTGCCGGCGTTTCACTGGTCGCGGTGGCGACCCCTGATCGGGCAGATCCTGCCTTATTCCGCCGCGGTGGCGGCGACAGCGCTGTACTTCCGTATGGCGATAATCCTCACTTCGCTGATCGCAAGCGAACAGGAGGCTGGCCTGTTCAACGCCTCTTTTCGCATCATCGAATTCCTCACCGTCATACCGGTCCTGCTTGTAGGCGTCGCGCTGCCGATCTTCTCGCGTGCGGCACACACCGATCTCGATCGCCTCAGCTACGCGTCGGGGCGCGTGTTCGAAGTGGCGTTGGTTGTCGGCGGCTGGGTCGCCGTCTCGCTCGGCGTCGGCGCCAGCCTGATCATCGCGATCATCGGTGGACCCAGCTTCGCCTCCGCTGCGGGCGTGCTTCAGATCTTGGGCATCGCATTGGCGGGCACATTCGTGAGCGCCGTCTGGGGCAACGCTCTGCTCAGCCTTCACATGCACCGCGATCTGCTTGCAATCAGCTTGGGCATGCTCGTCTCGAGCGCTGTGGTCATAGGGCTTCTCGTCAGCGCCGATGGAGCGATAGGCGCCGCCATCGGTGTCGTTGCGGGCGAGTTGGGTATGGCGATAGTCGCCGGAATAGTCCTCGTTCGACGGCACTCGGAGCTACGACCCTCGCTGAGGATCGTCCCACTGGTGGCGCTCGCGGCGGCGGTGGCGCTCACGCCAATGCTTGCAACCGGGATACCGGTCATCCTCCGGCTGATCCTCTCAACAATGCTCTACGGCGTCGTGCTGATCCTCACACGGGCGCTACCGGCGGAGCTTGGCGCGCTGCTGCCGCACGGTCTCGCCCGTCGGTTGAGCATCGACACAAGCGGAGCGCCGGAGCGGTGAGTCGTGTGCTCGTCACCGGCGCAAGCGGATTCATCGGCCGTCGCGTCCTGCCCGGCGCTCTGAACAGTGGTCACGAGGTGCACGCCGTTGGGCGAGAGCCGCCCGCCGTTAGGCGAGAGCCGCCGCAAGGCCGGTCGGAAGTGCATTGGCACCGGACCGACCTGCTCGACGCCACCGCAACTGCGGCGCTCTTGGACAGTGTGCGGCCCGATCTGCTCATACATCTCGCCTGGTATGCGGAGCACGGAAGCTTCTGGACCTCGCCTGAGAACGTCCGTTGGGTGGAGGCTTCACTTGCGCTGATCCGCGCCTTCGCAGCCGCGGGCGGCAGGCGCGCCGTGATAGCCGGCACATGCGCCGAATACGACTGGACCGCCATCGGCGGAGAGGGACAGGGAGAGCAGGCGCCTGCGCGCTGTCAGGAGACACGCACGCCCTTGAATCCACGAACCCTCTACGGCGCCGCAAAGTATGCGGCGAATCTGGTCGCCCATCGTTTTGCCGAGACCGCCAACATCGAGCTGGCCTGCGGGCGCGTGTTCTTCCTGTATGGCCCTGAGGAGCAGTCGGGACGGTTGGTGGCGGCCGTGGCGAGATCGCTGCTGGCGGGCGAGCCCACTCTTACAACCGACGGTCGTCAGGTCAGAGACTTCCTGCACGTGCAGGATGTCGCCGACGGCTTTGTCGCACTGCTCGACAGCGACGTGCAGGGCTCGGTCAACATCGCATCCGGCCAACCGGTGACGGTGGGCACGGTGCTCGAGGCGATCGCCCACCGCTCGGGACGCCCCGAGCTTCTGCGCCTGGGCGCCATCCCCCGCGCGCCCTCCGATCCCGATGTGCTGCTTGCTGACGTCACGCGCCTCGGCGAGGAGGTTGGGTTCACGCCCCGCATCGAACTGGCTGACGGGCTGGCGGCGACGGTGGACTGGTGGCGCGAGCATGCGCGCTCCTCGATTGACAACTCGATCTGACGCTAGAGTTCGCTGCCCGCATGCCCCGAGTCAGCGCCGCAGTGCTCAACTACAACGGACGAGAGCTGCTCGAGGTGATCATGCCCTCGCTTGCCGCCCAAGATCACCCGGACTTCGAGGTCGTGGTGGTCGACAACGGCTCCACCGACGATTCGGTCGCCTACTTGCGCGAGCACTGGCCACAAGCGCGCGTGGTCAGCCCTGGAGCGGACAACATCGGCGTGGCCGCCGCCCTCAACCTGGCTGTGCGCTCCTGTCGGGGCGAGCTGATCGCGCTGCTCAACAACGACATCGAGCTCGACCCACGCTGGCTCTCTGAGCTTGTGCTCGCCCTCGATCGCCACCCGAGGGCGAGCATGGTGGCCTGCAAGCTGATGCGCTACTACGAACGCGACGTACTCGACGGGGCGGGCAACGTCTTCACGCGCAGCGCCACCGGTTGGCAGCGCGGACAAGGGGAGCGCGACCTCGGCCAGTTCGAGCTGGAGGAGGAGGTGTTCGCTCCAACCGCGGGCGCAGCGCTCTACCGTGCCCGGGCGCTCGCGGAGGTCGGCCCCTTCGACGAGTCCTTCTGGGCTTATTTCGAGGACGTCGACTGGGGCTTGCGCGCGCAGATCGCCGGACTCCGCTGCTGGTATGCGCCTGCGGCGGTCGCCTACCACATGGGCAGCCACACAACCAAGGGCGATGCGAATCCCCTGTACTTCGAGCTTCAACGACGCAACACGCTCGCGCTGCTGATCAAGGACGTGCCACTGAGCTTCATGCTGCGCAATGCCCACCACATTCTCCTCCATCACACCCTGAGCCTCATCTACAGCGCTCGCGCCGGCATGCTCGGCGCGCATCTGCGGGCAGTGCGCTCGGCCTGGCGCGGCGCACCGGTCTGGCGTGCTCAGCGGCGACACATACTCGGCGGCCGAGGGATCGGGCTGAGCGAGTTCAACCGGTTTGTCAGCGCGCGCAGGTAGGACAGCGATGCAGGAGGCTCCATCGATGGAGGAGGATCGCGCAAACGGGTATCCCCGACTCACCGTCGTGCTTACCAACTACAACGGCCGGCAGCTGCTCGAAGAGATGCTCCCCTCTCTGGAGAGGCAGACATTCAGAGACTTCTCAACAATTGTCGTGGACGACTGCTCGACCGATGACTCGGTCGCATACCTGCGTCAGCGCTGGCCGCTGGTAGAGGTGATCGAGCTCTCTAGGAACGGTGGTGTCACCGCGGCGATGAATGTCGCTCTTGGCGCGGCCCAAAGCGAGCTGGTGGGGTTGTTCAACAACGATATGGAGCTTGCTCCAGAGTGCCTTGCGGAGTTGGTGAGCGCGATCGACAGCCATCCGGCGGTCGGCTCGGCGACCCCCAAGATGCTCGATTTCGTTGATCGCGAGAGGATCGACGGCGCGGGCGATGAGCTCAACTGGCGTGGGGGCGGCCGGCGTCGCGGACATGGAGAGCGAGATGCGGGCCAGTACGATCGCCCGCAGGAGGTGTTCGGTCCCTGCGGGGGAGCGGCTCTCTATCGTCAGGCCGCATTGAATGTAGTCGGAGGATTTGACGAGGCGTACTTCGCCTATTACGAGGACATCGACTGGGCTTTTCGCGCGCAGCTTGCCGGGCTTGGCTGCCGCTATGTGCCTACCGCCGTGCTCTATCACCGCGGCAGCGCAACGCTCGGGCGCGGAATCACCGACTTCAACGGCTATCAGCTGTGGCGCAACCCGATCTGGCTGATCGTCAAGTGCTTTCCAGCTGGAGCGCTCGCCAGGCACGCCCCGGAGCTGCTGCGCGGCCAGGCGGGCAATCTCTATGTGGCCTTGAGCGAGCGCAAGCTGCGCGTGTGGGCTCGCGCCCTACGTGACGCCTTGCGTGGGCTGCCGGCGGCCTTGCGCAAGCGCAGTGAGGTACAGCGCACGCGTGTGATCACGCTCGCGCAGCTCGAGGAGGCGGCCCGCGCTGGGCGGGCGGTGATGCGGTGATCGGCGTCGTGCACCTCGTATGGGCCCCGCTCGGCGTGGAGCCGCTACGCGCGTTTCTGCGCTCCTACCATGAGCACGACGCGGGCACGCCCCATGAGCTGATCATCGTGCTCAACGGGCTGGACTTGGACAGAGAGGCGGGGGGCGCGCCGCGCGATGCGCTGCTAGCCGAGCTGCGGGGCACAGAGCACAAGTTGATCGAGCTCGAGCGGGCGGTGCTCGATCTGGCGGCCTACGGCCAGGTGGCACGCTTGCTTCAGCACCCGCGTGTGTGTTTCCTGAACTCCTACAGCGTGCTGCTTGCGGATGGCTGGCTTGGGCTCCTGGCCGGCGCATTTGAGGAGCCGGACGTCGGGATCGTGGGCGCTACCGCGAACTGGGAGAGCCAGGCGCAGTGGGCTCGCGGCAGCGCGCGCAATTGGCCAAGTCAACTCCCGGGACTACGGCGTGCGCGGCGCGACTATCCACGCTTTCCCAACCCTCACATCCGCAGCACAGCTTTCATGCTCGAGCGGCTTTCCCTGTTGGAGATGGGGCTCGAGCATGCCGCCGACAAGCGCGCTACCTACCTGCTCGAGAGTGGCTGGCGGAGCATCACTCGCCAGGTTCAGGAGCGTGGTCTGCGCCCGGTGGTGGTAGGGCGGGACGGTTGTGCCTATGACCTCGCCGAGTGGCCGGCCAGCCGCACCTTCCGCAGCGGCGATCAGGAGAACCTGCTCATCGCCGACAACCAGACGCGCGCCTACCAAGGCTCCTCGCTGCGTGTACGACGACGTCTGTCGCGCGACAGCTGGGGAAGTCGTCGCCGCTCGATAGGGAGCTCGTAGCGCGGTGATCGGGGTCGTGCATCTCGTATGGGCCCCGCTGGGACCAGCGCCGCTGCGCGCGTTTCTGCGCTCCTACCATGCTCATCCCGCCGGCGCCGAGCATGAGCTGACGATCGTGCTCAACGGGGCTGGGCCCACGGGACCGGCGGACGGCGCCTCCCGCGATGCGCTGCTTGCCGAGCTTCAGGGAACAGAGCACCGGCTGATCGAGTTGGAGCGAGCGGTGCTTGACCTCGCGGCCTATGGTCAGGCCTCCCAGCTGTTGACCCATGAGCAAATCTGCTTTCTGAACTCCTACACCGTGATCATGGCCGGCGGCTGGCTCGGTCATCTGCAGCAAGCGCTCGAGCAGCCGGAGGTCGGTATGGCGGCGGCAAGCGCCAGCTGGGAGAGTCAGGCGGAGTGGATTCGCGGGCCGGTGAGGCACTGGCTCTACCAGCTCGCTGGGCTGCGACGCGCACGCCGCGATTACCCACGTTTCCCCAACCCTCACCTGCGCACAAGCGCATTCATGCTCGCTCGTGAGATGGCCCTGCAGATGGGTTTGGAGGACGTGAACGACAAGCGCTCCGCCTACCTGCTCGAGAGCGGCTGGCACAGCATCACCCGCCAAGTTCAGGAGAAAGGACTGCGCACCGTGGTGGTTGGTTGCGACGGCAACGCATATGACGTTGACGCGTGGCCTCGCAGCCACACCTACCGAAGCGGTGGGCAGGCCAATCTGCTCGTTGCGGACAATCGCACCCGCGACTGGCAACGGGCATCGCCGCGACTGCGTCGGCGACTTGCTCGCGATGCTTTCGGCGAAGATGGCGTCATCTGGGATGATCGACCGCGATGAGCCTGCCTACGCGCCTGCGCAACCAGCTTGCCACCCTTCTGGGCAGAGCCAAGATTGCGCCTGGAATACTCAGGCTTCAGTTCCGTCGACGCCGCCTGGCGAGGCGCTACCTGCGCGGCGATGGCCTTGAGATAGGCGCCTTGCACTACCCGTTGCGAGTGCCCTCCGGTGTGACCGTCCGCTATGTGGACCGCATGGATATAGCGGCCCTGCACAGTCACTATCCGGACTTGCCACTCCAGAAGCTTGTTGCGGTCGATGTCATCGACGATGGAGAAAAGCTTGCCACCCAGCCCGACTCCTCCGCCGACTTCATCATCGCCAACCACTTCATCGAGCACACCGAAGATCCGCTCGAGACGCTTGCCAGCCATCTGCGTGTGCTCCGCCCCGGGGGGATCATCTATCTCGCGGTGCCCGATCGTCGACGTACTTTCGATGAGCGCCGAGCGCCAACCCCCCTGGAGCACATAATCCAAGATCACCTCGAGGGACCGGCGTGGTCTCGGCTAGCGCATCAAGAGGAATGGGCGCGCCTGGTGGAGGACGTGGACGCGAGCGAAGTGCCGGCGCGAGTGCAGGTGCTCGAGGAGGAGGACTACTCGATCCATTTTCATGTCTGGGCGCCCTGGGAGTTCAGAGCCCTGCTCGACTATGCTCGCAACGAGGGCGAGCTTCCCTTTGCCATCGAGACGCTCCAAGGCAACGAGCACGAGTTCATAGCCATCCTACGCCGCATCTGAGCCGGCTGCCACGAGCGCTCCGTTTTAGGAATTGCTTGTCCGCAGGGCGCCGCCGCGCAGCGCCAGCGAGTCGCGCAGTGAGATAGACGCGTCGATCGCTTCGCTCGGCGGCCACCGATGACGCTCGCAGCCTCTGGCTGCTTGCCAACCCTCCATCCGTCCGCGCACAGCCTGCAGATCGCGGCAGAGCAGAATGTCCGCCACAACGACAATCGTCTCGGTCACAAGGGCACGGGCGGCCGCCTTGCTCCTCATCACGCCGTAGCGGCGCAGCAAATAGGCTCGACTGAAGCCCGACAGACGACGTTGTGTGGCCGAGCGACGACCGTAGGTGCTCGAGCCCAGGTGAACTCCTACAGCGTCCACTGCGCCCGTGGTCCTCCAGCCTGCCGTGCGCAGACGCAGCGCCAGATCGAGGATCTCCATGTAAGCCACGATCCTCTGGTCCAGGCCGCCCACCTGCTCCCAGGCGTCTCGCCGGTATGCCCCCGCGGTTCCCTCTGGCCCCGTCAAGACCGGCGCGTGGGCGTAAGCTTGCCTTGCTTGGCCCGCCGCGTGTCCCTGCAGCCGCGCGAAGCCGGCGAGCGTGGCGTCGGCAGTCACCCCAAAGCTGTCGATGGTGCTCTCCTCGGGCCTGAGCATGAGCGCCGCCACAGAGCCAACCCCCGGGTCGGCCACCATCGGGGCCACGAGTCGCTCCAGGCAGTTGGGGTGCAGCTGCACGTCGTTGTTGAGCAGCACCACATACTCGCCGTCTCCCTCGTCTACCCCGTGGTTGACGGCGCTTGTGTAGCCATTGTTAGCTCCGAGCTCCAGAACCGTCACCTCGGGCCAATCCTTGCGAAGCAGCGCCGGCGTGTCGTCGCTCGACCCGTCATCCACCACGATCACGCGGTGAGGCGCGCTCTGGTGGCTCAGATAGGTCAAGCAGTCGTTTGTGAGCGGGTAGTGGTTGTAGGCGGGCACAACCACGTCGATCGAAGGGCGCATGGCGGGTCATCGTAGTGGCAGCACGGTGGGGCTGGCATGGGCGCAAGCGCGCTAGCCTGTCGCGGTCTTGAGCGCGCCCCCAACGCACGTTGGCTTGAATCTGATCTTCCTTGTGCCCGGCGAGACCGGCGGCATGGAGGTAGCGGCGCGCGAGCTGATCCCCGCGCTGGTCGAGGCGGCGCCGCATGTGCGCTTCACAGCGTTCATCAATCGCGAGGCTGCAGCCGCCAAAGA
>JBAPMC010000059.1:0-1960 GCA_049278415.1 Solirubrobacteraceae bacterium | reverse complement strand
TTGTCGAGGCGGCGCTCTCCCAGCTGAGCTAATCGCCCTGGGAACGCCTCTAGCCTATCAACGGGCGGCCATTGATATTCGCGTGAGAACCCTCTCGGCAGCAGCCCATGCACTTGCCGAGCCCACCGCTACCCGGGCCCCCGCCTCCCGCGGGCGCCCGGGGTTTCGAGCGGTGGCATCAAGGCACGATCACTACCTGACCTTCGTCTCCCATGTCGGACTGTCCTGCGCCGGCTGAACCACCCCCTGTTGTTCCTTCAGATTCGATGCCGGAGTTCGATTCAAAGCCGTAGGGTCCAGCTTCGCGAGCTTCACTTTGATCGCCGCCTGCGCTACCAGAGCCTTCGGCTTCCGAGGGAGATTCCGCACCATAGGGCGAGGATTCGCTGCCGGAGGAACCTTGGACGCCCGATCCGCTTTCAACTTGGCCCTGAGAAGTGTCTCCGCCGCCAGACTCGATCGTTTTGACGACTTCGGCGACGGTGTTCGAGGAGATAGCGAAGCCCACCCCGGTACTGCCTGGCTGCGATTCGCCGCTTTTTGCTGCATCGCTTGCAATCTGCGAGTTGACCCCGATCACATCACCCTGTGCGTTGAGCAGGGGCCCTCCGGAGTTGCCCGGGTTCAGAGCGGCATCTGTCTGGATCGCGTCCTTGATGGGTGTTCCATTGGGAGCCGATATTTCACGTCCCAGCGCAGACACAATGCCCTTCGTGAGAGTCTCATCGAGACCGTAGGGATTGCCGATCGCATAGACCGAGTCGCCCACCTGCACGGCGCTTGAGCTGACCAGTTTCAGCGCCTGCAGTTCGAGCCCCGATGGATCTACCTTGATCAACGCGAGATCGCTGTTGGCATCTGCACCCACAAGTGTTGCTGCGCGCGTAAGGCTCGAGGACTTCCCGGGACTCACGGTGATGCTCGTAGCTTCGGAGATCACGTGATTGTTGGTGAGGATCAGCCCTTCGCTGTTGAGCACGATCCCAGTTCCAGTGTCCTCGCCCTTAGCGGTGACGGCCTTGATCGAGACAACGCCAGAGGCGTCCCGCTGATAGACCTGGGTGGCGGTTGGCGTGCTCGATGAAACCTCTCGCCGGTCACCGGCTGTAGAGCCGATTGCATGCGAGATGAGCGTGCCTGAGGCTGCACGTCGACTACTCGAACCATTTGCAGCTAGAAAGAGTGCGCTGGCGGCAACTGCTCCTACCAGCGCGGCCGCCATAACAGGGAGAAAGATACGTTTCACGACACACCTCCGAAGTCGGGATATCAGTGTGTGCACCTCTCATATATGGGGCCTAACGTCCGTAGAAATTGCTGCTAACGAAACCCGAAAAGCTTGATAACGGACACGAAGCCATACGTAAGCCACGAAAGCGGGCGCCCGACAAGCCTCGACAGGGCTACTCTGCAGTCTCCCGACCGGCTAGGCTAAGAGCCGCCTTGGCGACGTGGCGGAGTGGCTACGCAGCGGCCTGCAAAGCCGTCTACACCGGTTCGATTCCGGTCGTCGCCTTTAGCCCAATCTGGAGGTCTTCCGCGACCCCTAGAACGTTTGTTCGTACTCCGTAGGTCGCGTCCTTGACCGCAGCGACCATATCATCGAGCCTCGGACGGCCCAGATAGGCGTCCGTGCCCAAGTCGGCGCGGCCGAGGAGGAGGTGCTGCGCGACTCGCGTGTCAGCGTTTCGTGCGATGTGCTCGCACGAAGGAAGAGACCACGCGTAGCTCGCGTCCCCCGTGCTGCTTCAAGAATTGCTGGGACCTCTCGCTCCGTGAGGCGCGACTTCATCACTGGGCGTCGGCGCGGGTGCCGCGCCTGCTGCGCCGAATGTCCTTGCGCACCCCCTCCTCCTTCGTCCGCGCGTTAGCCTCAATTCACTGCGTAGTCGACTGTCGTGACGACTGGCCACGTCCCCTTTACACCGTTTGCGCGGAGCTTCTCAGCCACAGTGGGAAT
>JBAPMC010000058.1:0-2202 GCA_049278415.1 Solirubrobacteraceae bacterium | reverse complement strand
CCCTAGCGCCAAACGACCGTGACGATCGGCGTCGAAGTGAAAGCCGAGCTGCTCCAGGTCGTGCACACAAGCGGGCGCCTCGCGCACGAGCACCTCAGCTGCGGAGCGGCGCACCGCCCCGCGACCGGCTCGCTCGGTGTCGCTCAGGTGAAGCTCTGTGCTGTCGTCGGTAGCCAGCACCGCCGCGAGGCCGCCCTGCGCCCAATAGCTCGCCGTCTGAGCCAGCGCCATCGCCGACAGCAGCGCCACGCTGCCGCCTTCGCGCGCCACGCACAGCGCTGCATAGAGTCCCGCCGCGCCGGCCCCCACAACCGCCACGTCTACGTCTGCGTGCTGCACGCTGCGCGTCGACCCTGTCGGGGTCGAGCTCATCCGCTGCTCACCCGGCGAGCGTTACCAGCGCCGCCGCGAGCACGCCAAGCGACAGCACCACCACTGCAACCATAGCCACAACCAGAGCCTTCCATTTCGGTTGCGCCGCCAAGCGCGTGCGGGCAGCCGCCCCGCAGTGCAAGCACCAGCTCTGCTCGGCCTGCAGCGGCGTCCCACACAGCGGGCACATCTCTTGCGGGGAAACTCCAACCTGTGCGCTCATGGGCGCCGGTGTCCTCACGCTCACGTGCCCGTCACCGGAGGTCGCAGGATCTGCGTCGGCTCGTCCTGCTCCGCCCCGTCAGGCTCGCCGCGCTCGGAAGGCGCCGGGAGCGATGCAGGCTTGGCGGCGTCGGGTGGGGCGGTGGGCTTCACCGGCGGCGACGGCTCGACTTTCGGCTTCACCGAAGGCGCCGGCTCGATACGAGGCTGTGCAGGGGGGGAGGTCGACGGGCTCGGCATGGCGGCCGCTGAGATCTGGGCAGGTGGGGCGGAGGTCTGTGAGACAGGGATCTGCGCTTGCGGCGCCACGGGGCTCGTCGAGATCGGTCGGTCGGCGTTCGTGTCGAAAGCCAGCCCGCAGCGAGGGCAGAAGCGGTCGTCGCTGTCATGGATGGCGGCGCAGCGCGGACACGCAGCGATCCCAACTTCGCGCAGCACCGTAACCGGTCTGCGCTCGCCCAATACCTCTTCCAGCTCGCGCAGCTCTATGTCTACGTGGCGCAGCGACGCGAGCTTGGCGAGCACCAGCTGATCGTTGCGCTGACCGAAGCGATGCAGATCGAACACGAGCCCACCGAGATCGCGATAGGCGAGCTCGCGCGCCTTGCGCAGGAAGCGCGCGCGGCGACGCATACGTCCGCGCTCACCAAAGCCAGGCGCCTGCGGCGCCTGCTCGGCTGCTGAATCGGTTGTCTGCTCAGGCTCCTGCGGCGTCTGCTCAGGCGCCTGCGAGCGCGTCTCCCCAGCTTCATCTGCGCCTGCCACGGCTCCCATGCTATCCGGCCTCTGCGACGAGTGAGCGCCATGCGCTCGCCACACGCTCAGCCATGCGCTCCGCCGAGAAGCGCTCGGCGTGCGAGCGGCCCTGCACACGCGGGTCTGGATCAGCCACCTGGGGCGCCAGCGCAGCCCGCCAACGCTCCAGCTCAAACGGCGCGCACAGCACCCCCTTCAACCCCTCGAGCGCCTGTGGGTGGACGCCAACAGGCGTCGCCAGCACCGGCACGTCGCATGCCAGCGCCTCGAGCACCGCCAGGCCGAAGCCCTCGCGCTCGGAGGGCACGAGCACTGCATTCGACGCGTTCACGTACAGCGGCACGCGCTCTGGCTCCACGCCCCCGAGCGCAAGCAGGTGCGCTCCGGCGGCCCCAGCCAGCGCCACGGCTCGGTCGTGGCGCTTCTCAGGACGGGCTGGGTCGGCCGGGAACAGCACATACGGCCCATGCGGATCAAGACCCAGCTCGAGGCGCGCCTGCTCACGGGAGAGCGCTTTGAAGCGCTCCATATCCACGCCACACGGCAACACCTGCGCCCGCTCGCGCGCACGGCGGCCGGGGATCTCTTGCACGAGCGCCTCAGACACCGCCGCTACTAGGCCGATAGCCGGCAGCACAGCGCGAGTGGCGATTCGCGTGCGTGGGTGGCGCACGTCGGTGCCGTGCAGGGTGAGCGCCCGTCCAGTGGCTCTCACAGCCAGCGCCGGCCATGCAGTCAGCCCGAAGTGCGCGTGCACCACGTCGAAGCGCTCCCTCGAGCAGCGACTGCGGAGATCTCTGGCGGCGCGCAGGAGGGCGCCGGCGCCGGGCGGGAACTCGAACAGCTCCACGC
>JBAPMC010000057.1:0-5586 GCA_049278415.1 Solirubrobacteraceae bacterium | reverse complement strand
TGCAGGTTACGTTCACGCTCACCACTCCCGGCTGCCCGATCGGGCCTCAAGTCACTGAGCAGATCGAAGAGTTCGTCGGTGAACTGGAAGGCGTGGAAAGCGTCGAATCGGAGATGGTCTTCACGCCCCCGTGGTCGCCTGAGAAGATGAGCGAGGACGCGAAGTTCGCTTTGGGCTACTAGTCTGGCTGAGTGCGAGAGTGCCAGGCGCCGGATGGCGCGCTGTAATGGCGAGCACATAGATGAATAGCTCTGACCGGGTTCCCTGACCGCGACGATCTTGATTGGAAAGACCGCGGGCGCTAGACCTGTGGTTGAAGCATGGGTAGTACTGTGAGGTTGACTAGGCGGCGGACGGAGTGTGGGTCGTCGAGTGTGATGGTTCCGTCGCGGGTGAGTAGTAGTGAGATTGCGAGGCGGGCGATGACTTCGGCGACACCGTCGAGGTCTGTTGTTGCGGCGCGGCCCGCGTTGACTTCGACCTGTAGTCGATTGGCGATGAGTGATCGGTAGAGCTCCAGCACGGGTCCGCCGTCGAGGGTGAGCGGTGGTAGCAGGACATCGGGTTCGCTGCGTAGGAGCCGGTCGAATAGTGGATGGTCGCGCACGTAGCGCCCCGCGAACTTGAATCCTGCGACGAGTCGGTCCTCCAGCGTTTCCGCGCCTTCCCATAGGAGGTCGAGCTCTTGCATGCCTCGGTGGACCTCGCGTGCGATCACGACCTCGACGAGGCGTTGCTTGCTCGCGAACCGCCGGAAAACAGTCATACGTGACACACCTGCACGACGGGCGATGTCTTCCATTGAGGTGCGGCGGATGCCGTGCTCGGCGAACTCATCGAGCGCGGCTACGGCAACGCGGTCAAAGAGCTCGTCCTCACCCACCACAGGAGCTACCTCGAGGATTTGGTCTATTGCCACCATTGGATACTATGTTACTCTATTTCACACAGAGTAACTAGAGAGGATGTGGCTCATGGGCCAAACGCTTACCGACCTGCCCCGGCTGCGACGCCCCGCGCTCGTCAATGCAGCTCAGTACTGGCTGGCCCCAGAGCAGTTCGCGCGCCACTGCCAGCGACTCGGCGATCGCTTCCTAGTGCCAATGCCGGCGACCGGTCCGTGGCTGTGCCTGACCGATCCCGAGGACATCAAGCGTGTCTTTACAGCCGACACCGGCGTGCTTCGTCTCGGAGCAGCGCTGGCCAAGGCATCCGCGCACCATCTCTTCCTTGGGCCGACGGGACTCACGAACATCGACGGCGCCGAGCACATGCGCAGGCGGCGAACCCAGCTACCCCCGTTTCAGGGGCACGCGCTCACCGGCTACCACGAGACGATGCGGCGCAAGACCGAAGAGGCTCTCGCACGCTGGCCCTACGGGCACCCCACTCCCTCCCAGCCACACATGGAAGCGATCAGCCTCGAGGTGATCATGGCCACCGTGTTCGGGGTCACCGACCCCGCGCGCGTTGAACGGTTGCGTACGGCGACGTTAGCGCTACTTCGCGAGGGCCACTCACGGCGATTCTTCCTCCAGACGATAATCGCGACGAGCCGTGAGAACGGGTGGGACAGACCATTCCCGCGGGTTCGCCGAGCGATCGACGCGGTTGACGCGATCGTGATGGAAGAGGTAGCCCACCGTCGCAGCACCGATCGACTCGACGGCCAGGACGTGCTCGGAATGTTCCTGCGCACACCCGATAGCCAAGACCGCCTGATGAGCGACGAGGAGATCTGCGACGCGATGCGCACCCTGCTGCTGGGTGGCCACGACACGACCGCTTCCACCCTGACGTGGGTGCTAGAGCGCGTTAGTCGCCACCCCGACGCGCTTTCGCGCCTGCAAACCGCCGCACTCGACGGAGACGACGAATACCTCGATGCCGCCATCAAGGAGGCGATGCGATTGCGTCCAGCGTTCCCGCTCACCGCACGCCTCGCAACCGAGCCATTCGAACTACCCGGGCTAACCATCCCCAGCGGCACGATGGTCGTCCCCTACATAACGCTCGTGCACCGCCGTCCCGAGCTCTACCCCGACCCGCTCGCCTTCCATCCCGAGCGTTTCCTTGACACTCGCGCCGGCACGTACACCTGGATACCTTTCGGCGGCGGACCCAGACGATGTATCGGCGCCGCGTTCTCCCTCACCGAGGTCCGAATCGTACTCAAGACCATCCTCCGTCACGCACGCCTCGAACCCTCGCGCCGACGCTCAGAGCGGGTCGCTCACCGCAACGTATTCATCGTACCCGCACGCGGCGGACGCATCACACTCCAACCCCGCACACCCCATCCAAGTCACCAGCCAGCCGCTCTCCCTCGCGACCACGCCGGAGTCGCCTGACCCTCAACGCAGAGTGGCATACCCGCCCCTACGCTCCGCCCGAGGTCCGCGAGCCGCTTCAGCAGTTTGCATTCCCAATCATCCACGGAGAACACTTCCTCGCAATTTCCGAGCTTCGCTTGACATAGAAGCAACGGCCGATGGTCGGCGCGGGGCGGCGTCCTCGGTCGCTCATGTATTTAGTACGTCACGCGAACTGCCTGTGCCCCGAAGGGGTACGTCCTTGCCCCGCTTGACCCTCGAGCGCCCAGACGTCTTGGTCGCGGCCTTGGCTTCCAGCGCCTGCTTTTCGTTTGCAAGCTCCACCAGTTCCGCCAGCTCCTCGGCGATGCTGTCACCGATCGAGTCGATGTCCGGTAGCGCGTCGAAATCGCCTAGCAGCCCGAAGTTCATCTCACCCGCATAGGACATGATTGCAACCGCGAGGGCGTGGTTCTCGGGCAGGAACGCCACCGGGAACACGCGCTCCATGCGACGGCCCAGCACATACAGCGGGAACTGTGGGCCCGGCACGTTCGTGACAATCAGGTTGAACAGACGCGTGGAGAAGTTCAAGCGCGATGCTTGCGCAAGGATGGTTGGCGGAGCGAAGTTCTGTGCTCCAGCGATCACCTCAGCGCCGAGCGCCTGCTTTGACTCCTTCAGGCCGTCCATCGCCTGCTTCACAAAGCGCAGTCGCTGCAAAGGGTCTGAGATGTAAATCGGCAACGGTCCCCGCATCACCACAATCCGGTTGCCTCCCTCGTGGCGCTCGCCCAAGGTTCGTACCGACACCGGCACGAGCGCGCGCATCTCCATTCCCTCTGTGCGCACTCCGCGCGCAATCAGGAATGAGCGCAAGGCGCCCGCCACCACTGTCAGCACCACATCGTTGACAGTCCCCCCAAACGCGTTCTTCACAAGCTTGAAATCCTCGAGCTGCGCCGCAACGCCCACGAAGCGCCGGTGTGGCCCGATCTCCACGTTCAGCGGAGTATCCGGCGCCGGATTGAGCCCTGCCCACACAATCTCCCCAACACCCTCAGCGGCCTCGCGTGCACGCTCGAGCGAGCGCTCCGGATGAGTCAGCGCGCCAACGGTGGCGCCCACCATCTCAACTCCCGCCCGCACCGCCCCGCGCAGGCCCACAGCCACAAGCTCGGCTGTGTCCGGTTCGGGGCTCGGTTTCCACGGTCTGCCGGAATGGCGCAGCGGAGGCGGGTCGGGGGTTACGTCGAACAGGACCGTTGCGAGATCGACGCCTGCAATGCCGTCGATCAGCGAATGATGGGTCTTTGAGATCAGCGCGAAGCGGTCACTTGGAGAGTGGCGCAGCCCGCCCGAGGCCGGCAAGCCGGGCCCCTCCATCTTTGAGCTCAAGCCCTCTATCAGCCACATCTCCCACAACGGCTTGGAGCGGTCGAGCGCCTGCGAGAAGATGCGCGCGGTCAGGTTGCGCAGCTGTTCCCAGCTGCCTGGGCTCGGCAATGCCGTATGGCGCACGTGGAACTCGAGCGTGAAGCCCGGATCATCCACCCACACCGGACGCCCGCTGTCAAGCGCCGTATAGGCCAGCTTGTGGCGGTAGCGGGGCACGAGGTGCAGGCGTCGGCGGATCTGTTCGAGGAACTCCTCCATCGGCGGCGGAGGGCCTGCAACGATCGTCAGGCCGCCAACGTGCATGTGCGAGCTCGCTCCCTCCTGGTGCAGGAAGGAGGCGTCCACCGCCGTGAGCCTGTCGAGGTGACGCTGCGCCATCAGCCAAGGGTACCGGCCGCGTGCGCAATGCAGCCGGCTCTACAATGAAAGCGGTGTCCACTGACACGGCTACAGCGCCGAACACGGTCGAGAAGCTCCTGCTTGCCGCGCCGCGCGGATACTGCGCGGGCGTCGATCGCGCTGTGCAAACGGTCGAACGCGCGCTCGACCTGCACGGGCCGCCGGTGTACGTGCGCAAGCAGATCGTGCACAACAAGCACGTGGTCGAGTCGCTGGCTGCACGCGGCGCCATATTCGTCGAGGACGTGAGCGAAGTGCCGGAAGGGGCGCTCACCGTCTTCTCCGCCCACGGCGTCTCACCGAAGGTGCGCGAGGACGCCCAGGCGCGCAAGCTGGACACGATCGATGCAACCTGTCCGCTTGTGACAAAGGTGCACCGCGAGGCGGTCAACTTCGCACAGGACGGCTACACAATCGTGCTCGTCGGCCACGACGGTCACGAGGAGGTGCAGGGAACGATGGGGGAGGCCCCCGAGAGCATCCTGCTTGTTGAGAGCGAGCAAGATGTAGACGAGCTCGTCGTCGAGGACCCCGAGCGGGTTGCTTACGTCACTCAGACCACCCTGTCCGTGGATGAAACGAGCGCGATCATCAAGCGGCTGCACGAACGCTTCCCTTCGATCACGAGTCCCCGCACCGACGACATCTGCTACGCCACCACCAACCGTCAAGCCGCCGTCAAGCAGATGGCGGGCGGCTGTGATCTGATGCTCGTGATCGGCTCGCGCAACTCCTCAAACTCAGTCCGGCTTGTAGAGGTGGCACACGACTGCGGCACCGAGGCTTACCTGATCGACAACGCCGGCGAGGTGCGCGAGGAGTGGTTGACAGGCAAGCGCGTAGTCGGCATCAGCTCCGGAGCAAGCGCCCCCGACGACCTCGTGCAAGACCTGCTCAACTTCTTCCGCGCGCGCGGGGTCAGCGACGTCTCGGAGTTTCACGTCGTCCGCGAGGATGTTCGTTTTATGCTCCCCAAGCCGATCCGCGAGGCCGTCGCCGCGGCATCGTGAGAGTTCGCGCGAGTCCGACGCGGATAGCCCTGAGCAGATCACCGTCAACGCCGTTCACGCGGCGGACCCGCACAGTGGCGTGCGCACACTAGTCATCTCGGACCTCCACCTCGGCGCCGGTTCCGGCGTTGACGTGCTGCGCCGTCCCGAGGTTCGCGCCACACTGTTCGAGGCGCTCAGCGATGTCGACCGACTCGTGCTGCTCGGCGACGTGCTCGAGCTGCGTCACGGTCCCCGCCGGGATGCGCTCGCGGGCGCCCGGCCATTCTTCGAAGATCTCGGCAAGCGGTTCGCTGGGCGGGAGATCGTGGTGGTTGCCGGCAACCACGATCACGCGCTCGTCGAGTCGTGGCTGGGTCGTCGCAACGAGATCGCCACACCCGAGCCGTTGGGGTTGGAGCAGCGCTTCTCTGCCGAGGAGGCCTCCTCGATGCTCGCCACCCTTGAGGCCTGGGCAAAGCCCGCAC
>JBAPMC010000056.1:0-10553 GCA_049278415.1 Solirubrobacteraceae bacterium | reverse complement strand
CAAGGAGTACGCTCGAGCGGTCGGGGAGACCAACCCGCTTCATCTGGACGAGAAAGCCGCCCGCGACGCTGGCTATGTCGACGTTGTCGCCCCGCCGATGTTCGCTGTGGTCTATAGCTCTCCCTCGGTGGCTCCTTCGCTGTTCGACCCAGAGGTGGATATGAACTTCGCGATGATGGTCCACGGTGGCCAGGAGTTCGAGTGGGGGCCGCTCGTCGTCGCCGGCGATGAGATCACCACCACCGCAAGCGTCAAGGACATCTCAGAACGCGACGGCCGTGGCTACTACGTGTTCGAGTCCGTCTCCGTCAATCAGCGCGGCGAGCAGGTGTGCCGCGGAACCTGGACCAACATCGTCCGAGGAGTCTGAGTCATGGCCAATCTCTCAGCAGGGAGCCAGATCCCCGAGGTGCGTGTCACTCCCGACAAGTATCTCACCGCCCGCTACGCCGGCGCCTCCGGCGACTTCAACCCGATCCATATCGACGAGGAGTTCGCTCGAGCCGTGGGCCTTCCAGGACGCATCCTGCACGGGCTTTGGTCGATGGCGCAGGTTGCCCGCGCCCAGACGGAGGCGGCTGGCGGTCCTGCAACGTTGAAGCGACTGTCCGTCCAGTTTCGCGGCATGGGCGTGCCCGAGCAAGAGGTTGTCGTCACAGGGACTGTGCGCGAGGCGACTGATGGGCATGTGGTGGTGGATACGGTCGCCGAGCAAGCTGGCAACCAAATCATCCGCAACGCCGAGGCCGACCTACAGGTTTGAGCGCACCGGTTGTCCTGGACGTCAGGGTGGCGCCTACAATCGAATCGATGCTCACCCCCCGACAGGAGTTGATCCTGTGCAAGGTGGTGGAGGACTATCTGCAGAGCGGCCAGCCGGTGGCCTCTAAGACGATTGCCGCCGACTCGAGCCTCGACTGTGGACCCTCCACCGTCCGCAACGAGCTTGCTCTGCTCGAGGAGCATGACCTGCTCGCGCACCCGCACACCTCAGCTGGGCGCGTGCCCACCGAGGCTGGGCATCGCTATGTGGTGGACAGAATGCTCGGTACCGGCCAGAGCCTGACGCCCGCACGCTCGCTCGCTTTGTCGCTGACACGCCGCGAGGTGGAGGAGGCGATGCGTGTTACAAGCGTTGCCATCTCACAGGTCACGAGCCTGCTTGCGGTTGTCTCTGCGCCTTCTCTCAACACAGCCACGATCCGTCACGTCGAGGTTCTAGCCCTGCAACCGCAGGTCGTCATGGTCGTCGTGATTACCTCCACCGGAGGGGTCTCCAAGCTGCTCACTACATTCGACGGGCCGGTCGACCAGGGCCTCGTGTCCTGGGCGGGGGAATACCTCAACGAGCGGCTTGTCGGGTTCGGGCTTGGCGCCCGGATGGTCTCCAAGCGCCTAGAGGATCCCAGTCTTGGCGTAAGTGAGTGCGCGTTCATCGAGCGGCTCGCCCCCGCCTTTGGAAGCCTCGCATGCGAAACCGAGGACACGCTCTATGTCGACGGCACAGCTCACCTGCTCTCAAGCCCTGGCATCGGCGACATCATCCAGATAAACGAGCTGATGAGCGTACTCGAGCGCCGTGCGGCCCTCCTGCGCGTACTGCGTGCCGCCCTCGGTGAGTCAGACGTATATGTACGTATAGGCCGTGAGAATGAGATACCGGCAATGCGCTCGCTGGCGCTTGTCGCAGCCGGCTACGGTCTCGCACGTCGCAAGCTCGGAGCCGTGTCGGTGATTGGACCGGTCCACATGGACTATGCAGGAGCGATAGCCACCGTGCGCGAGGCCGCCCACGAGCTCTCGCGCTTTGTCGAAGACGCCTACGCCGAGCACTGATGAGCGCCACCGCACCCCGCGACCCCTATGAGGTGCTCGGCCTAGCTCGCGACGCCGGCGAGCAGGATGTCAAGAAAGCGTTTCGTCGCCTTGCCCGCGAACTGCACCCCGACGTCAATGCGCACGACCCCAATGCCGAGGAGAAGTTCAAGGAGGCCGCCGAGGCCTACGAGATCCTGTCCGACCCCGAACGGCGTGCCACCTATGACCGCTACGGTCACGATGGTCTGCGCTCTGGCGGCTACGCTCCCAACTTCGACGGGTTCGGCTCGATCGGCGACCTGTTCAATGCATTCTTTGGCTCCGGCAGCTCGGTTGGCGGAAGCTCTGGGTCGGTGCTTGGCGGTGATATTGCCGTTGCAGTTGAGATGACTCTGCTCGAAGCGTCCATGGGCGCCAAGCTCGAGGTCTCCTTCGAGGCCATCGATCGTTGTGAGCACTGCCACGGAAACGGCGCTGAGCCCGGCACCCCCATTGAGCGCTGCTCGCGCTGCAATGGCGCCGGTCAGGTGCAGAGCGTTGTCCGAACTCCCTTTGGGCAGATGATGCGCACGAGTCTCTGCGAAGCCTGTCATGGCGACGGACGGCTCCCCACCGACCCGTGCGGCGAGTGCCGCGGTCGTGGACAGAGAGCGGTCAAGCGCAGCGAGCAGGTAACTGTTCCCGCCGGCATCGCCGATGGTCAGCGCATTCGGATCAGCGGACGCGGTCACGCCGGTGAGCGCGGCGCATCCCCGGGTGATCTCTATGTGCTCGTGCGCGTCCGCTCCGACGAGCGTTTCGTGCGCGAAGAAGACAATTTGATCACTGCGCTCGATGTTGGCGCTCCGCTTGCATCGCTCGGCGTCACGCTTGAGGTACCCACCCTGAATGGTCTCGTGCCTGTGGAAGTGCCCGCCGGTACACAACCGGGGGATGTACTAACCGTGAGGGCGCAGGGGATGCCCTCGCTACGTGGTGGGCGCCGTGGCGATCTACGCGTGGTTGTCAACATCGTCATCCCCCGCCGTCTCAGTGACGAACAACGCGAGCTGCTCGGCAAGCTGAACGACACGCTCACCGACGACAATCTGCGCTCGGATGAGTCGGTGTTCGCGAAGCTCAGGCGCGCTTTGCGCCACCAGGCCGCGTGATTCGCCTCGCTCTGCGCGTCCGGCGCCCGGATGCAGAGATGGTGCTCGCCGACCTGCTCGAGCTCGCGCCCAATGGAGTGGAGGAGATCGAGCTTCCAGCACACGATGGGGGAGAGAGCATTGTCGAATATGCCGTATATGGCTGCCCCGGCGAGTTGCCCGAGCTACCCGACCTGCAAGCTGCCGCGGGTGGTGCGCTCGTCGAGATATCAACCAGCGAGGTTGCGGATGACTGGTCGGAGCGCTGGAGGCAATTTCACCGTCCGGTGCTGATCGAGCCTCCTGCCGAGAATCCGGGAGGCGCCGTCCCTGCGTTGCACGTGCGTCCGCCATGGGAGGCGCCTAGTGCACGTGCCGGCGTACGCGAGATCGCGATTGACCCCGCCCAGGCCTTCGGAACCGGAGCACATGCCACCACCCGCTTGTGTCTGCAGCTGCTACTGGAGCTGGCCACCGCCGAGGCGGGCCGCGGCGCAGTACTCGACCTTGGGACAGGCTCCGGCGTGCTTGCGATCGCAGCGGTCAAGCTCGGCTACGACCCTGTGCTCGCACTCGACAATGATCGTGAGAGCGTGCTCGCTACCGCCGCAAACGCTGCCGTCAATGGCGCTCAGATCGATGCACGCCTATACGACCTGCGTCGTGAGCCTCTGCCCGAGAGTGATGGAATGCCCGTGCCAATCGTGCTCGCCAATCTGCTAAAGCCGCTACTCATCGATCTCGCCGACAGGATCACGACACCGCCGGCTCACATGATTGCCAGTGGGCTGCTGTGCGAGCAGACAAGCGCAATCGCTTCGCTATTCGCTGAACGTCACGGATTGCGCGAGCGTCGTCGGCTCGAGCATGGCGAATGGTCGGCGTTGTGGCTCAGCTGCGGATGAGATCTGGGGGTCTGGGTCGCCGACCACTCATGCGGGGTTACGTGATGCGGCCAGCTCAGCTGCTCCCGCCGCAGAGGCGGGCGCCCTGGTCTCAGCGGCGGTTGACATGGGCGCCAAAGGCCTATCTGGTAGCTCAGTGGCCGCGCGCGCCACTGCTCTGAATAGGAGATCGAGCGCAGGTCTTAGACCCTCTTCTGTATCAAGCAGCGCTCGTGCTGCCACCAGGGCAGCACCGATCATGTCGAGCGCCTCGCCAACTGCGCCCGGTTCAGGGTCGCGGCACACCGCTATTGCCAGGTCGAGCATCCCCTGTGCCTGGTCCACCGCTCCTGCGAACAACGCCGGGCCGGCGAGACTGCCGTAGCCATAGGCGCGCGCCAAGCGACCCGAGAACGTGATCTCCTCACCGCGCCGTGGCGCGCTTACGGCTGGCAACCCGCGACCGTCGATCAGTCCCGCCATCGTCTCGCCGAGCACACCTCGCATCGCTTGCTCGTCGAGTCCTGCGTGTGTGGCTACTCGCAGCGCCAGATACAAGCCGCTTGAAGTGAGGCCGTAGGGTGGGTCTGAGGCGAACACGATCCGCTCGGGTGGAACGCGTGCGAACAACTCGATGACGTCGGTTGGGAAGAAGCACGACGTGTCGTACAGCACGCCAGGATGATCGGCAAGCCGCGAAGTGAGTATGCCCTGGTCACAGATCGCGCCGTGGGCAAGGATCAGTACCACATCGGGATGGCGCAGCGTGAGGTCCGCCAACCCATCGGCGATTGGAGGCATGCCGCGCCCAGCGTGGATCAGGATGGGAACGCCAGCCTCCTCGGCCAGCGTGAAGATGCTGTTCATCTCGGGACTGTCAAATGCGAACGCTTGCGCGCGCGGGTGCAGCTTGATCCCGCGTGCTCCCTTGGCGATGCAGCGCTCGCCCTCGGCTACCGGCGCTTCGGCCGGATCTAGCCGGCAGAAGGGAATCAGTCGTCCCTCGCTTTCGCCGGCCCATGCAAGCACGCGGTCGTTGGGGACGCTGTAGGAAGGCTTGCGCTCGGGGTCGTGCAAGGGGAACACGCAGGCTCTATGCGCCTCTGCGGCGTCGAGCTGTGAAAGCAACGTTTGGAGGTCGAGCGAGCGGCCATCCTCGTCGAGGCCCAGGTGGGTATGAGCGTCGAACACCTCTGCACCGGCGGGTCTCATCTGCTCGCCTTCTGCGAGAAACGGAGCAAGTGCGTCGGCATATAGGGATGCGCTCACAGCACTCATTCTGCCGATCCTGGCCGTCCGCCGGCTTGTAACACGCTTGTGACATTGGTCTCGACCCTGGTTGCGGGTCTAGTGTGTCTGTGAATGACTGTGAGCATCGTCATCGCAGGCGGTGGTTTTGGCGGCTTCTATGCCGCCCGCTCGCTCGAGCGGATCGCAACCGCTCGCAGTGCGTGCGTCACGCTTGTCAACGACGCCAACTTCATGCTCTACACGCCGCTGCTCCCCGGAGCAGCAGGCGCCACCCTCGACCCTCGTCATGTGGTCGTCCCGCTGCGCTCGCATTTGCGACGCACCGCTATGGTCATTGGGAGCGTCACGAGCGCTGATCCTGAGCGCCGCGTGCTCGCTGTGCGGCGAGTGGACGGCGAGCAGCTGGAGCTCGGCTACGACCACCTGCTGGTTGCGCTCGGGTCCGTCTCGCGCACGCTCCCGATTCCGGGGCTTGCAGAGCACGCAACCGGCTTGAAGTCGCTGTCCGACGCCACCGCGCTACGCAATCAGGTGCTTACCTGTCTCGATATCGCCGAGTCGCTTGAGGATCCGCTGCGGCGCGCCGAGTACCTTGGCTTTGTGTTCATAGGCGCCGGCTATGCGGGGCTGGAGGGACTCGCCGAGCTACAGGACTTCGCAACACAGGCAATCGAGCTCTATCCACGTTGTCGTGCCGAGGGAATGCGCTGGGTGCTAGTCGAGGCGCGCGAGCGAATTATGCTCGAGGTGCCGCCGAGCTTGTCGGCGTTCGCTGCGCGCGAGCTGTTGGGACGCGGCATCGAGATCAACACGCGCACCACGCTTACGGCTGTCACGGCGCGCGGGGCAACTCTTTCAAGCGGTGAGGAGATCGCCGCGCGAACAGTTGTATGGACTGCCGGGGTCAAGCCCAGTCCGGTTGTCGCCTCGCTCGGCCTGCCGCTCGAGGATGGCGGGCGGATCATCGCCGACCGGGAGATGCGCGTTGCTGGACGGCCCGATGTGTGGGCGATCGGCGACTGTGCCGCCGTGCCTGATCCGGCAAGACGCGGACACGCATGCCCGCCGACCGCTCAGCACGCGATTCGTCAGGGACGGCTGGTTGCCCGCAATATCGCCGCTGCGCTAGAGCTTCGCCCAGCGCGGCCGTTTCGCTATCGCAGCGCCGGCGTGGTAGCAGAGCTCGGTCACAACAAGGCTGTGGCAATCACGCTCGGCGTGCGCTGGCGGGGACTGCCCGCATGGCTGATTGCACGTACCTATCACCTGCTCTTGATGCCCGGCATGGGGCGCAAGCTGCGTCTGCTGATGGATTGGAACGTGGCGTTGCTGTTCGGCCGCGACGCCTCCTCACCCGGCCGGCTTGGCAGCCCCACGCCGCTACAGCCGGCCGAAAACGAGGAATCGACACATGGGTCTCGCACAGTCGGCGTATCCTGAGCTGACGATGGCGATCCTCGACAATGTCAAGCTCGATCTGAACAGCGCCATGCGCGCCGGCGAGAAGCAGCGCGTTGGCGCACTGCGCATGATCCTCTCCGAGCTGCAGAAGGCTTCCAAGGAAGGCTCCGAGGATGAGCTCGCGGTGCTGCGGCGCGAGCGCAAGCGGCGCATTGAGGCTGCCAGGGCGTTCCGCGACGCAGGACGCAACGATCTCGCCTCTACAGAGGAGGCCGAAGGAGAGCTGATCGGCGCCTACCTGCCCGCCGAGCTCTCCGACGGAGAGCTGCACACGATCGTCGAGCAGGCGCTAGCCGATAGCGGCGCACAATCGCCTAGGGACATGGGGATGGCTATGAAGAGCGTCATGGCCGCCGTCGACGGGCGTGCAGACGGCAAGCGGGTCTCAGGCCTTGTCAAGGAGGCGCTTGGCGGATGAGCGAGGCCTTGCGGCAATGAGCTGTCGGCGACCCGGTTGCACCTCTCGACATCGCCACGGTTGGCCTGGCCGATGAGGACCCAGATCGAGCTGCCCAACGAGGTCGCAGCCGAGCTGGCGGGCAGTCAGGACGCGGTCCTGCGCGCGCTGGAGGGCCATTTGCAGTGCAAGGTGTTCTTGCGTGGGAACCTGCTCACGCTAGATGGCTCGGAGGAGGAGACGCGAATGGGCGAGCGTGTCGTGCACGAGCTCTCAGAGCTGATCGGCCGGGGCCATCAGATAGCCCCCGGCACAATTGCCGCTGTCACCGGTGCGCTTGACGCCCACGAATCGCCCGCCCGCGTGCTCGAGGACATCGTGTGGAGGCATCGCAGTTTGAGTGTGGCCCCCAAGACGGTCAACCAGAAGCGCTATGTCGACTCGATTCGCTCGAGCACCGTCACCTTCGGTGTTGGCCCAGCCGGCACGGGCAAGACCTTCCTCGCGGTTGCTGTGGCAGCTGCAGCTCTCTCGCGCCACGAAGTGAACCGGATCATCCTCACCCGCCCAGCTGTGGAGGCCGGCGAGCGCCTCGGCTTCCTGCCAGGAGACTTGATGGCGAAGGTGGACCCCTACCTGCGTCCCCTGTTCGATGCTCTGCACGACATGCTCGACCCAGAGAAGGTCTCCCAGCATCTCGAGCGTGGTGTGATCGAGATCGCGCCACTTGCGTTCATGCGCGGGCGCACCCTCAACGACTCGTTCGTGATCCTCGACGAGGCACAGAACACCACGCCGGAGCAAATGAAGATGTTCCTCACCCGGCTTGGCTTCGGCTCGAAGATGGTTGTCACCGGAGATGTCACTCAGGTCGATCTTCCGCGCGAGCAGCGCTCCGGACTGGTCGCAGTTGGGGAGGTGCTCGACTCGATAGAGGGCATCGAGTTCGTGCGCTTCGGCGGCGAGGACGTGGTGCGTCACAAGCTCGTGCAACGGATTGTCGAGGCTTACGATGAGCACAGTCGCCGCGAGACTCCCGAGCTGCGTCCAGCCGAGCGCAGAGCCTGATTCGCGCGCATTGATGCTCGAAGTAGAGGTGTTCGGAGAGAGGCTGCTCGCCGGCCCATTGTCCCAGTGGAGGATTGAGCGTCTGTGCGCGCTCGCGCTCGCATCCGCCGGGGTCAAAGAGGGCCATCTTGCTGTCGAGTTCGTCGATGCCATCCGCATGGCGGAGCTCAACGGCGAGCACCGTGGCAAAGAGGGTCCAACCGACGTGCTCTCCTTCCCGGTGGATGGAGCTCACCCAAGCGCTCCTGGCGAGGGGGTTCCGCGTGAGCTCGGCGACATCGTGATCTGCCCCGATCACACAGTCGACGTGAGCGAGGCGATCGTGCACGGCTCGCTGCACCTGATTGGGATGGACCATGAAACCGACGAAGGCGAGATGCTCGCCTTGCAAGCCGAGATCATGCGTTGGGGCACTTCGTGATGGAGATGAGCGACGAACCCGCTGCTCGTATCGGGAACGCAGAGGATGCGCTACCCGAGGGCACTACCCGCAGCGGGTTCGTCGCGCTCGCCGGTCGTCCAAACGTCGGCAAGTCCACGCTCGTCAACGCAATCGTAGGCGGCAAGGTTGCGATCGTCTCCGATCGTCCTCAAACGACACGTCGAGCGATTCGCGGAGTGCACACCGACGAGGACCGACAGATCGTGCTTGTCGATCTTCCCGGTGTGCAGCGCCCACGCGACGTGCTCACCGAGCGGATGGCGGGGCGCGTGCGCCAGGAGCTCGAAGGCTCCGATGCAACGCTGCTCGTGCTGAACGGCGAGCAAGGGGTAGGACCCGGAGATCGCTATATCGCGCAGACGCTCACCGATGTCAAGGCGCCAGTGACGATTGCGGTCAATAAGGTCGACCGGCTCAACCGAGCGGCTACTGTCGCTGTGCTTGCAGCGGCGGCCGAGCTCGAGGTGGGCGAGGAGATCTTCCCGATCTCCGCACGTACCGGAAAGGGTGTTACGCCGCTTGTCGAACACCTCGTCGAGTTGATGCCCATAGGCCCGTTTATGTTCTCCGCACAGGCAATCTCCGACCAGCCGCTCGCTGTGCTGCTCGCCGAGCTAGTGCGCGAGGCGGTCATCAGACGCACCTTCCAAGAGCTCCCGCACGCCGTGGAGGCAATTGTCGAAGAGATCGAACGACCGCGCGAGGGCTTGGTGCGGGTGCGTGCGCTCATCTGGGTGGAGAGCGAGTCACAGAAGGGGATTGTGGTGGGCTCGGGAGGGCGCATGATCAAGGCGATCGGCTCGGCTGCGCGCAAGGAGATCGAGCGGGAGCTCGAGTGTCATGTACACCTCGACCTGTCCGTGCGCGTGCGCCGCGACTGGCGGGGCGACGAAGGGCTGCTCGACCGGCTCGGGATCACCTGAGAGACGACCCACATGGTGGCGCGGCGTATTTGCGAAAGCTGCCACTGCCTGGCGTATGTAGCTATAGCTTGCGCTCCAAGCGAGTTGAGATATCCCTCACTGCGGCGAGGTCGAGCTCGGGCGTGAACGTAAACGGGATTGTGAGTAGCGCTTGAGGTGAGCCCTTGGCAACGCGCTGCCGCCGCAAACGCGCGATCTGGCTTTGCTGCTGGCGCGCTCGCTCATGGACCGTACGCGCCATCTGCCCGGCAGAGCGAGCAAGTACAGCTCTCTCGCCTAGCTCCGCACACGCGCCGTCCTCTGTTGCAGCCGAGATCCGCTCCAGCTCTGCGAGCGCAAAACGCCGTGGCACTGTGCCGTTAACGACGACCACATCGAGATCGCGATCCAAGTGTCGGCGCAGCCCTTCCTCGAGCTCGAGTGTCTCGGCGACAGCCATCTCAGTTCCCTGCGCCACCGCTACGTAGCCGGTGCGCCGGGGGTGCGCGAGCAACTCCTGTATTCCTTGCGCCTGCTCGGCAAGGGGTCCGCCACGCACGATCGCGGCGAAGGTCTGCGGCGAGCGAAGCATCGCCAGCGCGTGACCGGTGGCGGGCGCATCGAGCACCACGAGGTCATAGCGCCTCTTGCGCTTGTGCTGCTCTTCGCAAAGCTCGCGCACCTTGACCATGCTCACCAACTCCTTCGCGCCTGGCGCCGCAGCGGCGAAGTAGTGGAATGTGCTGCTGGCTGCGAGCATGCGCACGGAGAAGCGCCCGCCGAGAGTACGCAGCCACTCAAACAGGGCTTCATCGGGGTCGATCGATGTGCTCCACAGAGCTGGCTCCAACTTCAGCTCAGTCCCCGACTTTGGTGGGGTGGAGTGTCCGAACAGCGCTGGCAACCGGTGCTGATCGCCAAGCTCGGCAACGATCGTGCGCCGCCCACTGCGGGCGGCAATCAGGCCGAGTGCGCATGCCACGGTCGTCTTGCCGGCGCCACCCTTGCCCGTCACTACGATCAGTTTGCGTTCGAGCAAGGAGGCCATTGTTCTCGTGCAACCTACAATTCCGCTGATGAGCGCACCGGCCGGTAGCCAAGTTGAGCAGCTTCTCGTCTTCGACGAGCGCGGTCTGGTGCCCTGCGTGGTACAGGATTGGAGCACCGGAGAGGTGCTGACACTCGCATATATGAACGAGT